>JAIRUO010000093.1 GCA_031254385.1 Treponema sp.
TTACCCGCCCGATTGAAGCCAATAAATACGTTTTTGTTGCCGTAGTCCTCCAGTTGGCTATCATGAATTCTGGTACGGTAGGCATGGAGAATATCCTCCCGCTTTTCCCCGTGCTTGAATGCCGAAGGCACAAATATAATTTCCGGCTCCACAGGGTAAATATAGCATGAAAAGGGAGCAAAAGCAATGAGGAAGGAGGAAAGTGAGGTAAGTAGTGCCTGGCACTAATCTGAAAAGGGTACCTGACACCTAGCCATTGCATTACTCATAAAATATCTTCTATAATAGGTTTTCTAGGCTACATACAAAGAGGTCCTTATGAATATTATAACTATGGTGTCTTTGGGGGCTGGCTGGGTATTACTGGCTGCGGTAGTGGCTATCTTCCTAAAAAACGGTAATAGAATTCGATCCTTTCGAAAAATCACCTCGTTAATCAATGAACTATCTACTGGCGAGGCTAACCTTGCCCTGCGGGTAGCGGCAGAAGGCGGGGAAGAGAAACTATCCCGCACACAAGAAGATTTCAATAGCTTTATCGGTAACATGGATGCCACAATAAACCTTATTCAAATGGGGACAGATCATGCGGAGCAAAACGCCGAGGAACTGTATAAATCTATAGTCAAAACCCACGAAAATACCGCTTCCATAGTCCAGTCCATTAACGATGTAAGGGAAAGGATACTTGACCAGGCAGAAAACATCCGGCACTTGTCGGGCTTATTGGATGATATTAACAAGGTTCTGCTAAAGCAGAATAATGCTATTGATGATCAGACCGGCCAGATCAACGGTAACCTTTCGGTACTTCAGGATCTAAATACAGGCATGAAGACTATCCATCAAATAATCGAGAAAAATATTTCTGAATATGAAACCTTAAATAACAACGCCGTCTCCGGGCGCGATACAATTGTCAAACTCAGGGACATGATGCATGCGCTGGATCAAAAAGTCGATACTGTACTCGAAGCGAATAAAGTAATTAATGTTATCGCCAGCCAGACAAATCTGCTGGCCATGAATGCCGCCATTGAAGCCGCCCATGCAGGGGAGACCGGCAAAGGCTTTGCGGTGGTATCTGATGAAATCCGCAAACTGGCGGAAAACTCAGGCAGCCAGTCAAAGATCATTAGCGGAAGCATGAAAGACCTAAAATCTTCTGTGACCATGGCGGTAAAAACGAGTGATGATACCAACGATTCTTTTGACAGGATATTCAACTCCGTTAAGGAGGTAATATCCAATCAGCAGGAAATTGTTGACGAAGTTAGGCGACATTCAGATAGCTCTGATACTATCGTTAGCCAGTTTACAAAAGTTCAGCAGGGGGCTCAGGAAGTTCACGAAGGCTCCAAATTGATCATTGAAAAAAATACTTCAATTCAGAAGGACGTGGAACAGCTTTTAGGCATTACCGATGCGGTAAAAAAAGACTCCCTGGCTATTACAGAGGCTTCTGATTCTGCGGTGGCGCTGACAGAACAGTCAACCGATCTGGTCAAGCTGAACCTGGTCAGCGTCAGCGAAATAAAAGACGAAATTTCCGTGTTCAAAGTAACAACTGCCGATGAAAAATCTGCGGATAGCTCAGGCACACTCAGTAAGGGTATGAAGGGAACCATAGTGCTGTGCATTGCCGAGCTTGTAAAAAGCGTAGGAGGCGATGAAAAATGGCGGGAAATTTTAAGGCGGTCCGGCCTGCCCGAAGAATTAAAGCTTAGCAAGATTACCGATGTAGACGAAGGCACTATTCAAAAAGTATTGGGAAATATCTGTTCAGTTTTGAATCTCACTTTGCAGCAGGTAATCGATGCCTTTGGCGATTACTGGGTGAATGCTTATGTCCCAAAGCATTACAAGGCTTATGGATACGGGCTGAACAGCGCAAAAGCGTTTATCATAGGCATGGACAATATCCACTATCAGGTTACCAAGATACTTCCCAATGCCCATCCTCCCCGTTTTGATTTTGAGGAGATAGACGAAAAAACCTTGAAGGTGCACTACAAATCTCACCGGAAAATGATCGATTTCTATATCGGCCTTGTAAAGGGCGTAGGAAAAATGTTCAATACAAGCTTGAAGGTCAAGAAGCTGTCCGAGGAATATGTGGAAATAACCTTTACCTAGATTGCGGTAACAG
Source organism: Treponema sp. (assembly GCA_031254385.1). The sequence goes on from JAIRUO010000093.1 coordinate 2,150, forward strand.
GTACAAAATTTAGAGGAGGCTCTTATGCTGTGTGTAAAAAACGGAACGCTGTTTACGGTGGCGCAAAAACAGGAATTTGTTGGGGATATGCTAATTGATGGGGGGAAGATAATCGAAATCGGGCAGAACCTTTCCGGCAAGGCGGAGAAAGCCGGTGGCGAAGTTATAGACGCGACCGGGCTGTATGTGTACCCCGGATTTGTTGATGCGCACAGCCACCTTGGTCTTGCTGGTTACGCGATACGCTTTGAAGGTTCGGACTACAACGAGCTAACCGACAGCCTTACCCCTCAGCTTGAAGCTATAGACGCATTCAATCCGTTAGACGAAAGCGTCAAACAGGCGGCACTTGGTGGGGTAACCACCGTAGGTACGGGGCCGGGCAGCTCAAATGTGCTAGGTGGGACTTTTATCGCGGTAAAAACCGTAGGCAGCCGTGTAGACGACATGGTCATCAAACGCAAGGCAGCGATGAAATGCGCCTTTGGCGAAAACCCAAAATTCTGCTATAAAGAAAAAGACAACTCGTCTCGGATGTCAGTTGCCGCGAAACTCCGTACGATGATTAACAAGACGCGCATGTATGTTGCTAAAAAAGAAAGCGCAGGTGACGATCTGTCGAAGCTCCCGGCTTATGATGAAAAGCTTGAAGCGTTAATCCCGGTTATCAACAAAGAAATTCCGTTAAAAGCCCACGCGCACCGGGCGGACGATATTTTTACCGCCCTGCGTGTTGCCCACGAAATGGACGTGCTGATCACCATTGAGCATTGCACCGAAGGGCATTTGATCGCGGAATATCTGGCAAAGGAAAATGTACCGCTTGCAATAGGCCCCTCTTTTGGGTTTCCGAGCAAGGTTGAACTAAAGAACAAAACTTTTGACACGCCCGGCGTACTGGCTAAGGCAGGCTGCAAAGTCTCTATCATTACCGATGCGCCTGTTATACCTCAGCAGTATCTGCCGCTCTGTGCAGGCATGGCCGTCAAAAGCGGAATGGATAAGTTTGAGGCTCTAAAGGCGATTACAATAAACCCCGCCGAGCATTTGGGAGTAGCAGACAGACTAGGCTCCCTCGTAGTGGGCAAGGACGCGGATTTTGTCATTACAGATGGCTGCCCATTCGAGCTTGAAACGAATATACTCCGGGTGTTCATCGACGGGAATGAAGTACTATAACGCTTAGTCATCAAATTTGCTGATATCTTTTCGTAGACTAGGCTGGTAATGGGCAGGGCAGACCCACTCAAAAGGCAGTGCTATAGTCCGGCGCAGGGACTCCATGAGCGCTTCAGTGTTCCAGTTCATGCGCTTGCGGGAAGGGATTAGCCGTAGGTGCGGTAGCCTAAAAAGATCACCGGAAAACAAGAAACCCTGAAAGAGAAAGCAACTGTGCCCAGGTGTATGGCCTGGCGTGTGCAATACCACGATGTCATCAAATTCGGCGTTCTCCAAAGAGGACAGTTCCGCAGAAATATCGGTTTTGATAAACCTATCCACCAATCCCTTAACGCCGGAACGCCGGAGCTTCCCCTGAATATAGGGTAACTCTAGGCTATTGATATATACTGGGCACCGGAAATGGCGCTGCAGCAGAGACATATTGCCGATGTGGTCAATGTCATGATGGGTCAATAGGATACGCCGCAGCTCTTTTACATTTATGCGGGTAAGCTCGTCAAGAATCGCTGGGCCGCATTGGGCGTAACTGGTGTCGATCAGCGTGTATCCGTCATGGGTTTGAATGAGGTATGCCGCAGATTCCTTGGTCGAATCCAGTCGCTGGACCTTTTCGGACAGCTTCACAGCCTAAGCTCCAGCCGCTCACCATTAAATTCGTACACATAACAATCCGCACCCCGTTTGGCCTTGCAGTATTCGCTGTCATAGCGCAGATACGAACTGTCCTGCACCACGCCGTTCACGGTAAAATCGCCCTGGAAAGTTAAGACTAGATTGCTGTATGCCAACCTGTCGCCGTCAAAATGAATTGCCCGCGATATACAACGCGCAATGAATTCATCAAAAGTTTCGGTATCGGAAGAAGAACATTCGCAAATCCAGAACTGCCTGTCGCCGTACTGTTTTAGTTCATCTGCCCCCACACGCTCAGAAGGCGTGGCGGAGAACAGGGCGACATAGGTGTCCGCGAGTTTTCCAAAAACCCTGTTATCCGAAATAGCCGTGCGGTCGAATTTTTCGAACGGAAAATAGGCGTGTGTGAACTGGCAAATGCTGGTTTCAAAAGCCGCTTTTTTTTCGGGTATATGATAGATGGCCATAATGCGATTTTCAAACTGCACTGCATGAGGATTGCGTCCGTTGCCCACCCAATAACCCGGAGACTTTGATAATGCGCCTTTTTCCTGTAGTTCGCCAGACGGGTGCGTGGCGAAAACGCACACATCGTCAGATAATAGGCAGTTCCATATATGGTGCTGATCGGAAAAGCCTCCCGGTAAATATTTTTGAGCGGTGGCCATCATATAATGGGGCGTACGATAAGTGTACGTGTTGGCCCGCTGGGTAGCCTTACCGTCTGTAAAGGGCTTAATTGCTTTGGAAATCATGCCATAGAAGGGCTTTAGCACCGTCAGATTAAGTTTTTTTAGAGGGGTGAAAAATTCGCTACACAACATACGGTTGCGTATTAGCCCGCTCATGGTGTACGGGAACACCTGATGGTTCGTAAAGGCTTCCATTTCCCATTGGGCGGCTAGTTGCCCATCACGGTGTCCAAACAGACCCATGCTAATGCCTTCGTCAATATTGATGCCGTTGGAGGCTTTAATAATGCGGGCAGTATCGTCCCGCGCAATTTGTTTAAGAACTTCCGGCGTTTTATACGATTTATTAAGCAGGAAGTTCAGATCCATGCCGATTGACACTAAAGTAAGCTCTTCATTAAACGGTTCGGACTGGTCAGCAAAATCTATCCCAAACGCATGGGCAATGATGCTGTTAAGCTGGCAGCCCGTTTTTGCGGACTTCTTGTTTTTTTCATACATTCGTCCGCCAGTGGAGACAAAGGCCCCCCGCAGGCTCTGCGTAGCCATGTCAAATAGAATTATGTGCAGGATTTGAGTCATGGCATGACGCACTTCTTTGTCCGGCGCAAATTCCTGTATGTTCGACATCGCTGCAATATCTTCAAGGTAGTAATTGTTGGAATACCACTCGGTAAACCCAAACCGGAACCGCCTTTGACACCAGTCCAATACGCGCTGCTTGCCACGCTGTTTATGGTACGCCCCGCTACGGCCAGAATTGACAAAAATTTCTTTTTCGTACAGGTGTCCGGCTAAATATTCCAGCCCTGCGTATAGTATCTGGTGGTTTTCTGACCATGTGCACAGGCTGTCGTTTCCGTTTTGATCCCAGTGGTATTTAAAACCAAGGAGTATCCCGCGCATTCTGTCCGACAGGCCTTTTTTGTATGAATCAAGCTTATTGCCATAAGCGTATACCGCACGGATGATGCTGTTTACGAAGAAATCAGAGCAGTCGTAACGGCTGTGTACGAAGAGAAAGGTATCTTCCAGCAAAGATACGTCAAAAGCTTCGCCCTTTTCCAGCGCGGCAAGAAAGCCGTGGATATGGATTTGAAAGGCCCTTGGCGTATTGGCCGGAAGTGTCGGGATACATTTGTTACGCCACCTTTCATAAGCGGTCAGAAAAACAAGAGCAAGAATGGCTGCGACCAAAAGTGACGCGCCAATTACGATCATTATTATCAGCATTTAACGCTATCCTATCAATTCTGTTTTTATCTTTTCCAAATCCTGCTGCAATTCGTCCGGTATAGCCTTGCCTTCTCTAGCACAGGCAATGGCCTGTTTGACGATAACGGACTTGGCCTCGTTAAGCTTGCTGCGGCTGGCGAAGAAATACGAAATCCCCAACAGCACTACAGCCGATACGATAACCAGGCCGCGGAATCCGGTAATGGCGCTGGCCGGCTGTCCGTAGGTGCCAAGTGCGGCATTATAGCCCGTCCATTCCATTACCCAGCCGACTAGGGCAACTCCGACTGCGGTCGAAAGCTGGCGCGTGAATGTCATCATACCGGAAAAAGAGCCGCTAATGCGGTTGCCAAAGGCCAATTCGCCCACATCGACTACGTCGGGGTATATCATCCAGGGCATCATGACGCAGCCGCAAACGCCTACACCGGTCAGCGCTGCGAAAACGTAGATCAGTACGGGCGGCCAGGCCGCGCTATAGAGGCTAAGGCAAAAAGCCCCTAGTAGCCAGATAGGCGCGGAGAGGCAGAAAATGAGCGGCTTGCTAAAACGTTTGGTCATAGAGTAAACCACGGGAATTGTTACAATCTGCGCAAGAACAAGGGCACCCAGCACAAAGCTGGTTTCGGATTCCCGGTGGGCCACGTATTGCATAAAGTGCTGGAAGAGCGTGGTTACGATGTCAAGGCACAAAAACGCGAACATATACATGAACAGATTCTGCCGAAAACATTTAATCTTTAACGGTTTGACAAAAGTTCGCCATTCAAACGTGGATTTTTCGGCAGGCATGGGAACCCGTTCTTTTGTGTTGAATACCAGCAATATAAGGATAACGCCGAATATAACGCCAAAGATAAGCCCTACCGCGAGATAGGCTCTCTCCACCCCAATTTGAGGGGCCAGCGCGTCGCGTATAAGCAGGGGCGCGGTGGCGCAGATCAGCGTGGACATTTGCGATATGGTTAGCCGGATGGCGTTAGCTGCATTGCGCTCACGGTAATCGTTGCTGATCTCGCCAGAAAGGGACGAATAGGACACGCCTATATAGGACGAAACCGTGCAAAAAAACAGCCAGGAAAAGATTACATACACCACCTTTGAGGCGTAAGCCCAGCCCTGTACCGGCAAAAAAAGAAATGCCATAGCCGCGACAATCAGGAAGCCCCCTGCAAAAATGGCTGGCCGCCTCCGTCCCCAGCGCGTGCGCGTATTGTCGGATATAATGCCAAGAGCCGGGTCTATGGATGCATCCCATATTTTGGTAATCAGCACGATGGTTCCCGACATTCCTGGGGGGATCATCATCACATCGGTTAAAAATTTGAAATACACCACGGTCATGAGTATCCCGCCGCCGCCGCCGAAGAAATCCCCTAGACCAAAGAAGAATTTCTCCCGTCCCGAAAGCTTGTCCGAATCAATACTGCTCATGATAATTTTTCCTCCTCCAATGCTGCGAAGATAAGGGCCGCCAGGCCATACGTCAAATTTTGTCCTCTGGGTGTAAGCAAATAGCCGAGTAGAGGTAGCCCAGGGACTGGAATCGTGGGCGCGGAAATTTCGGGTAGGCACAGTCCGTCCTTGTCTTCGCGTATGCTGTTTTCTACGGCGGCAAAAGCCTTTTTCCCGGCCTCTAGACACTCCTTGTCCAGCAGTCCCGTGCGGCCTCCGAACATCAGGCCGGATGCAATCAGAGCTGTTGCGCTGCTTTCCCTGTAAGAACGAGTGTGCGGATATAGGACGGTCTGGAAAAACCCGTCTGGGCGCTGATAGGGCAAAAGTGCACGGGCAAGATCGCGGAATATATTGATGGTTTCCTCTTTTTCCACACCATTTTCCAAATAGGGCAGCATCAGGGGCAGCGCCGCCATAATCCAGCCGTTGCCGCGTCCCCAAAATACAGGCCGCCGGGGATAATGGCCCTTAATAGAGGTCCAATAGCTGTGGTAAAAAAGCCTGAGCTTTTTATCGCGCAAGTACCGTGCAAACAAAGGAACCTGCCTCGTTGCGAAGGTCGCAAGCTCGCCGTCTTTTTGTTCGTGAGAATAACGTCCGGCAAACACGCCGTACATCATAACGCTGTCTACCCATACGCTTTTTGGGTAAATTGAATACGGGCCAGTACCCATGTGGTTGGGCAAATACTCAAGAATGCGCGGCGCGGTATGCATATATGTAGCGGCATCGTCAGCAATGCGCTTGTATGCCGGGTTCGCGGTTTTTTTCCACAGCATATACGCCCCAAGGGCCGGGGCCGCTGTATCAGAGCTTTCTATGCGATACTCGCCCTGTATGTGAGAGTCGTAATAGCGGGACAGAAAGCCGGTAAATTCATCAGTGCCGTGCGCTTCGTCCATGAGCGAAAGCGCGTAGTTATAAAGCCCCTGGCCCCACATCCATTTCATCCGATCTGGACAAAAACGGCGGGCAGTATGCCTGGCAAGCAAAAACGCGCGTTCCATAGACCCTCCAATGCTTCCATCTTACTCTACATTGAGGCATTACTCAACTTGCTTTATACTTTCTTATGAAAAACCGAATTAATAAACTTTTCTTTATAGATTTTCTCTGGATCATTTTATATGAATATGATATGATTTAACTCTATCAATAAATAATAAGGAGTATATCATGAGTATCAGATTTATTGGCGGCTTATGGCGGCGCATTGACGGTTCTTCTATCCGGAGTTTTAGTACTTACCAGGAGGCGGTAGAAAACAAGACCGCATGGGAAGACCTTATGCCTCAAGTTACTTCGGATGACATTGCGCAGCAGATAAAAGACTAAGCCCATTATACTATACCTATGTATAGTATAATGACATGAGAGCTTCACTATTACTCAGTGCCTTGGAATATCCTCATAACGCCCTGAGTTGTTCCAGTAGGTAAGGCCGCCGTTGCCTGCGGCGCGGACTCCTTCGAGCTGGCGGCGCACATAGTCCTCGTTGTAATATTGGCGGTCATAAGAGACATTAAGGTAGAAGGCCTGTGCCCAGGGCCGGACTACGATTTTGTTCCTGGAAATTACCCTGGTTCTCTGGGTTCCTTCATAATAGATGCGGTAGGGCCGCAGCTCCGGCGGGTTCTGGGCAAGAAAATACTGTTCAAAATGGCTTGGATAATACATGGGGCAGATTACATCTACCCAGGGTGCCAGCAATTCAACTTCCTGACCGGTTCTGGAGCCGGTGCGGTACCAGCCGTTTGCGCCGTAAATGTCTACTGATATGGGAGCGTTTATACGGCCCCGCACATGGCGCAAGAATGAAAGAATAGCGCTCTCCATGTCCATGCCTTGGCTGCGAAAGCGGTAACTTGCGTCCCCCAAATTAATGCCGTCCGTGGGAAAACGTATGTAGTCAAACTGGATTTCATCAAAGCCCCTTCGACAGAGTTCCTCACAGAGGAGCGCTATATATTCCCAGTATTCTTCTGAGTAGGGGTCAACCCACTGCTCATCATAATAGGTACGCAGTATCTCCATTGTAGGATCTTGAGAAGGAAGTATTTCCGTTCTGTTGGCAGTGTCTGGTGGGGGGGAACCTTTTCTTCGCTGCGTGTCATAGTAGCCTAGCCAGGGCCTGTTGTTCCGGCTGTCCCATACCGCGTATCTCCCGTTATTCCGCGCTGCCATTTCGGGGTCTTTGAAAACGACAATACGGGCAACAGTATAAATGCCGGCATCCTTCATCTGTCTAAGGAACACTTCCAAATCCACAGGTTGGAACACCCGGCCCCATCCGTTTAGGGCGGGACTCTGTGGGGTAAAGCGGAGGCGGCCGTAATCATCTTTCATGTCTATGACCACCATATTAAGGTTTCGGTTCGCTATTGTTGCCAGGTACGGCGCAAGCGAGGAACGATCCCTGGCGTGGCCAACCGGCAGATAGAGTCCTTGTTTGTCAGCAGATGTCGCAAGGTAAGGATCGTTTGTCAAATCCGTATTGTCAAAGAGCAGCCACAGTTCATTAAGGCTTGAGTATTCATTTTGCTGATTTGCCTGCATTGAAGATCGATCCAAATACGCCGCGCAAATAGGGATAAGGTTAAGGTTTTGGGGAATGGAAGCTATAAATTCAAAAAGATCCCTGCGCTGCCTGGGTGCCTGAGTCAGGGTTCTGCCTTTTTCCGGAACGGTGAATTCCAGAATCTCCATATCCTGAATAAAACGCAAAGAGCTTCCGGCCTGAGAAAGGGAATCTATAGTTCCAAAACCGGCTGTTCCTCTCCAGAGCATGTCAAACCTTTTCCTATCCCAGTCAAGCCGGTACAACCGCCGCCTAAAGGTCTGGGAAAGAAAAATTTCCTGTTCGCCCGATGCGGAAACCCACACGAGGATATCGGAAATCTCATCAGGATTATTGGTGGTTTCCAGGGTTTCGATGCCTGTATTTAGTTCTTCCCAACGCCTATTGCTCCTGTCAGGATAATAGTAATAGAAGCCGTATATGTTATGCGAACAGAAGACTATCAGTTCTCCCGCTATAGTCGCAACAGCCGTTGATTTTATGCCGTTGCTTATATAGTTGGGCATGCCAAGATTTTGCCAGCTTCTTCCGCCGTTTCTGGTAAGGTACACTGCTTCCTTAAAAGCGCATACCATGATCTCAGGATTTGCAGGATGAATCTTTAGGTCCTTTATTTCCTGGACATTTGTTAAAAAAGAGGTTCTGCCGCCTTCATAAACCTTAATAGTCTTAACTGGAAGCCCCGTGTTGCGGGCCTCCCAGTTACGCAGATTATTGGAGGCAAAAATCCCCTGGGAAGTCAGAATTAACCAACTGGTAGTTTGCCCGTTTTTGTAGCTAATGATTTTCTTAACTTCGCCCCCGGACCAGAGGGTTTGGGATCTGCCGGATTGATCAAGGCCGTAAAGGCCGTCCGCTGCGCCAATAACAAGCGACCAGATACTTTCCTGCGCCTGGATGGGCAGATGAATAGTGAAAATAATTATTGCCAAATGAAACAAAAGAAAAAATCGCCGTAAATATTGCTTGTATTCCATGATTATTAAAGAGTATACATACAATACGAAATTAAGTTAAGCTTTGGGTAAAGGAGCGGGAATAATGGGAAGTCTAAGGCCCAGCGTTACAAAGACCTTTGGGATACTTACATCCGGCGGGGATTGCCCCGGACTAAACGCCGCTATTAGGGGGGTTTGTCGGGCGGCCTATGATCGTTATGGAATGAAGGCTATAGGCATAGCCCAAGGTTACCGGGGTCTTATAGAAGGCAATGCCAGGACTCTGCATCCTATAGATTTTTCCGGAATCCTTACCCAGGGTGGAACCATACTCGGTGCAAGCCGGGAAAAACCGTTTAAGCGCCTCCCCGGGCAAAGGGACAGCGATATTGGAGAAGATAAGGTCGCAGCCATCAAAGAAAATTACCGCAAACTGGGACTGGATTGCCTTGTGATCCTGGGGGGAAACGGAACCAATACAACCGGCTACCTCCTAGCCCGCGAAGGGCTAAATGTAATTGGCCTGCCCAAAACCATTGACAATGATATAGTCGGCACTGACAGAACCTTTGGTTTTAATTCTGCCCTGGCAGTTGCTACAGAAGCCATTGACAGGCTTCATTCGACTGCCCAGAGCCACGACCGCGTTATGGTTATTGAGATAATGGGGCATAAGGCTGGCTGGCTTGCCCTCTATTCAGGAGTCGCTGCCGGCGGCGATGTTATCCTGATTCCGGAAATTCCTTATGATATGAAAGTGATAGCTCGCCATCTTGAAGAGCGGGCAAAAGGCGGCAAAACTTTTTCCATAGTCGTTGTAGCAGAAGGAGCATATTCGGTGGATGAAGAAAAAATGGAAAAAAAGGAAAGGAAAAAGTTTCGCGCCGAAGTGAATACTCCGTCCATAGCTTACCGTGTTGCCAGGGAGATCGAAGAAGAAACCAGCATGGAAACCAGGGCAACGGTTCTGGGTTATGTGCAAAGGGGAGGAATACCCAGCGCTACTGACAGGGTTCTTGCAACCAGCCTGGGAACCGCCGCCGCCGACCTTTTAGCCAGGGGAGAATACGGCCGCATGGTTGCACTTGATGGAAATAAAATCTGCTCCGTGGACTTAAGCATTCCAGCAGGGAAGATAAAATCTGTCCCGTTGGATCATTATATGATAGATGCCGCAATATCTGTAGGAAGCTGCATGGGGAACGAAGCATTTACTTAAAGCCTGATACATGAAGAAACAATACTTTATTTTTGCAGGCGCGTTCTTCTTTGCCCTGGGCGGAAACATACTTGGCTTTTCTCTGATTTTCCGTCTTGCGGATACCTTTTCTTTTGATCCCGGACAAATAGGAACCTTTATTGCCCTGGGACAAGTTGCCTTTTTTCTGGGCTGCAACCTTTATCACCGTTTTGCTTCTACCTTAGATCCCATTAGGGTATTCTCCGTTTCCGCAATCGTAGTTTTTTTTGCTTCGATTTTACTAAGCGCTGCTCCCACCGAAACTTTAGTCTATGCTTCTTACTGGATAATCCAACTGGGCTCCGGCCTTTTCTGGCCTCCTGTTATGGCATGGCTGACACATGGCCTTGACAACAAAGAACTTAACCGGGAGATGAGTTTTTATAATCGAAGCTGGATGAGCGCTAATATGGTTGGCCCCCTTATTGCCGGTGCCGTTTACAGCCGCAGCAGCGCGTTGAATTTTTTAGTTATTATTTTTAGTTATTTTTTGGTACTCCTTTCTCTATTTTTTTTACGCCGCTATTTGCAGAAGCAAGATGGTAATAACGCGATCCCGGCAACCGAATTACCTGTTTTAGCCGCGCCTTCTGACGTTGTTTCCGATGCTGCTGCAGCGCCCTCGACTTCGGCGGATCGTTTTTATTCCCCTGTCTCTAGGACTATTGATGTAAAGCTCGACCTTTACCGTTACCGGGGCTGGATCAGCGGCATGAGTTCCGCAGTTTTTTTAGGTGTCCTTAGCAATATTGTTCCCCTTTATATCCGGGACGGCCTTGGCCATAGCGAAATGTCGGCTGGCCTTTTATTGTTTATACGCTGCGTTTCGGGTTTAATAGGCTTTTCCCTTTTGGCCCATATTACTTCCTGGCATTTTAACCGCCGCTGGTTTTTGTATGTGCAGGCAGGACTTATTCTTTGCAGCTTTCTTTTTATACTTGCCGGCGGCCAGCTTTGGTTTTTCTTCGTTATTGTCTTAATGTACGGTTTTCTAAATTCCGCCGGTTACAGCAACAGCATGTTTTATTCCGGCGCCACTGGAAAGAACCCCAAAAAAAACCTGGCCCTTCACGAGATATTTTTATGCATAGGCAATGCCGCAGGCACAGCCGGTGGAGGTTTCTTTTACCAGCGTTTCGGTTTTAGTGGAACCTGTCTTGTGCTAATCCTGGTTCTTGGACTGGGCCTGGCCGTCTTTGTTTTGCTGGAACGGCGGGATAGGGGATAGGGGTTAGGGAATAGGGATTAGGGATTAGGGATAGTCTGCCGGCCGGATCGGATGGGCCTTAATTTTTCCTTGCTGACCTTTGCTGGATCGTTAATACCTGGAGGCAGTTGGCGGCCTTCTTCAATTTCTACCTCTTCTTCCTCGAAGCTTCCGCCCCAAAGTTCTTGTTGAGGCGGTTCTTCCTCTTCCGAGTCCTCGGCTTCTGAGTCCTGGGCTTGAAAGCCCTTGACTAATCCGTCCCTGGATACAGTTCCGGCAGAAGAGCCGGTATGTCCTGTGTTCTCAAGGCGTACAGAGATGACCTTGCTTACGCCAGATTCTTCCATGGTAATGCCTAAAAGCGTTTGCGATCCGGTAACTGTTTTTTTGTTATGTGTCACAACTATGAACTGGCTTGAACTGCCAAATTCCTTTAAGACCTGGACAAAGCGGTTGACATTCTGTTCGTCAAGGGCAGCATCGATTTCGTCTAACAGGCAGAAGGGAGAAGGCTTGACCATGTAGGTGGCAAAGAGCAGGGCCACCGCTGTCATTGAACGCTCGCCGCCGGAGAGAAGGTTTATGTTCTCCAGTTTCTTTCCGGGAGGCTGCGCAAAGATTTCGATTCCAGATTCAAGGACGTGATTGGGATCGAGAAGCCGCAGTTCGCCTCGGCCCCCGCCAAAGAGCCGCCTGAACATATTGTGAAAATTTTTCTTGACCTTGTTGTAGGTTTCCAGGAACAGGGTTGAAGATTCTGCCCTGATCTCTGCGGTAAGGTTTTCAAGGTCTTCCCTGGCCTTATTTAGGTCGGCAAGCTGGCCCGAAAGAAAATCGTAGCGTTCTTTTGCATCCACAAATTCTTCTGGCGCGGCCAAGTTTACCGAGCCCAGATCTCTTAGGGCCTGCCTGCCCGCTGCGAGTTTTTCCCTTAGTTCAACAGGCGGAGCAGTAATCGTAAAAATTCTTTCTTCAAATTCCATCAAATCACGGGAATGGGTTTCTCGGAAATTTTCTTCTGTGTTCTTGATTTCCGTTTCCGACTGAACCAGGTCAAGATGAATCTTTTCAAGGGACTCTTGAACCCGTACAAGGTCGGTCATGCGCTTCTTAATGGTTTCTTGTTTTCCGGCCACATCGCCGTTTTTTGTGCTAATGTCTTTTTCCAGCTTTTCAAGGTCTGATGTAAGTTCCTTGCCTTTCTTTTCAATATCCGCTATTTCTCCATGAGCCTCTGTTATGCGCTCATCAATTTCTTCAGAACGTCGGCGGTCAAAAAAGAGTTCGTCCCGTATGGACTTTAAAAGGCTTTCCTGGCCTGTTAGCTCCCTTCTTATAAGCTTGGCCTGTTCTTCTGCGGCCTGGGCCTGGGTTGCCATCTTCATGCGGTTAAGCCTTAGTTCTTCCAGGGTGGCCCGGTACTCATTGATCTTAAGGCCAAGGTCTTCGCTTTGCTTTCTAAGCGTTGCAATTAGTTGTCGTTTTTTTACGACTTCTTCGCGGCAGGTGCGGATCTT
>JAIRUO010000109.1 GCA_031254385.1 Treponema sp.
GAATTCCTTTGGTATTTGCCTTATCATGAAATGGACGCATGGTGGTATTCCTTTCCCGCAGTCAAGGGGGATCTCCTGTATATGGGAACAGCGGATGCGGACTATCGGGGTGATATGTATTTGGGTTATTATGCCTATAGCCGTCAAACCGGAAAAATAGTATGGGAACAACAGTACGAAGGCGTATTGTATAGAGGGGATGATCGGATAGCGTATAACCTTCTCCGCAGGAATGTAGAACTGTTGGACTTTATGGCCCCTACCGTTTGGAATGATTTTGTTATCTTTACCGGGGGCGACAGGGTTGCCCGTGCCTTTGACGCAAAAACCGGCGTACTTCGATGGGAACAGACCTTTGAATCGCCGATAAGCTCTGCTCCTACAATTGCCTCCGGCAGAGTATATTTTGGCCTCCTTGGGAATGATCTTGTTCCGCCTCAACTGGTCTGCATTTCTGCCAGGGACGGAAAAGTCCAATGGCAAATGGAAACTGAAGGCGCATTGCTCTCCGCTCCGGTTATTGCCGGAAAGAGGATCATCTTTGGAACCGATAAAAGCGTCTTTTACGTACTTGAACAGGTGTTGTAAGGTTTTATACCGAGTCTACTTCGATGTCATATTATAAACGCCGTCCCAGTTGTCTTCTGGCGCTTTATTGACGAATTCAACACTGCGCTCGTAGTACATTTTTGCGGGGACATCGTCAGTCTTGATAGACAGGGCTTCCTTGAAACCGTCAGCCGCTTGTTTCCAGTTTCTTCTTTCAAAATGATCCAGCGCCTCATGAAAAACTTCTACCAGTTTCTTTTGATCCGGTACGGCGTGTTCGGCAATATCTACAAGCTCGTGCAGGCGTACTGGCTCATTGATGCCCACAACCCGTACGCGATCAAGTTTGCGCGTAAGCAGAAGGTTGCCGGTTTCGCGTACCGTTGTTTCGGACGCGAGTATTGAAGTACCGTACTGCTTGTTCACGCCTTCAAGGCGGGCGGCAAGGTTTACCGCATTGCCCATGATCGTGTAATTCATCTTGTTTTCCGTGCCCATGTTGCCCGCAACCATGTCGCCGGTATTGATGCCAAAGCGGGTAAAGAGCGGATAAGGTGATAGTTTCTGTTCCATGACAGTTTTGTTGAGTTCTTCTTCCATCTTTTTCATGGCGATGGCAGAAACACAGGCCCTAAGCGCATGATCGCTTAATTCCAGGGGAGCGCCAAAGAAGGCGATGATCGCGTCTCCTTCGTACTTGTCTATAGTCCCCTTTTCGGCAAGTATGACATTGCTCATTGCGCTAAGGTAACGGTTAAGAAGGCTTACAAGGGCTTCGGGGTCAAGCTTTTCTGATATTGTAGAAAAACCTCTGACATCGGTAAAGATTGCGGTCATGTGGCGTTTTGTTCCGCCAAGCTGGAGGCGGGAAGGGTCGGCGATTATTTCTTTTACTACATCGCCAGAAACATATGTGGAAAAAGCGGAACGGATAAAATGTTTTTCCTTTTCCGATCCGGCGTAGGAAATTATCTCGCGGGTAATTACCGCGGTGAGCATTCCCAAGATCAATTCAGTCGGCCCCAAAAAGATGCCGGCAAAACGAAGCAGCATGATAACTGCTGCAACAATAAGCAGTGTTACGCCAATGCCCGCCGTAAAACGTGGAACCGGAGTAAGACGGGAACTGGCAAGGAAAAACAGCGGTATAATGATCAGTATTAATAGGGCATTCAGCCAGGTGTTAAGGGGTACAATAAAAGATTCTGAAAGGATAGTATCAAGCACAACCCCGTGCGTCCCGACATTGACATATTTGCCATAGAAAGGATTTGCGCCGTAGTCCGTGGTTCCCGTATCAACCCTGCCTATAATGCAGAATTTATCGCGGAGCATTGACTCATTATATGCGTTAAGATCATGCCAGCGCTTTAGGTCTGCTTCAAGGGCGTCTATTAGCAGCACTATATATTCAGCTACTTCTTTTATCAGGGTGGCGTTTTGGGGGTATTGGGCGCTTAAAGTTCCGGCCAGGGTCTGTATTCTGGTTGCCGGGTCTGGTTCAAACATCATGGCCAATAGCGCATAACTTTGATTGCGGTATTCAAGATAAGCGTCAAAGTAATCATCGGCAGTAGAAGGCGACGTTAGCGCAAATTCCATGGCGTAATTTTTTGCCGTGTGAGCGGCAGCAAAATAATCTTCCATAAGATTAAGAATATACGGAATTTCCATCAACTCATAATCAAACTGGATAAAATAGTCCACTTGCGCCTTGGCAAGGGCGCGGCTATAACTTTCCAGTTCAGCCTCTATCTGATCCAGCAGAGAAAAACTCGCAAATGAAATATGATCGTAACTGTCAACGTAATCTGTTTTGGGCCAGTCAAGCAGCATACGGCCTTTGCTATCCAGCGGAATTACAATGTTGCGAACCTTCGGTTCGATTGCACCACTAGGCAAACGAGCCTGCTTAATTGTCAGCTTGTTTTTTTCCAGCGTTATTTCCGGCCTGCCCAGATAATCGATTAATGGGGCAAAGGCAAGCTGCAAATACCAGTGATCAAAGACATTTTGCGCAAGATAAATGCGCCTTCTTACCCCGTCTTTATCTATTTCTACATTGGTAAAACCCGCACCTTTAGCGACCTGCGCAAATATAGGCAGCGCTGGCAGTATGTCAGCGGCACCCTCTCCCCGATGCGCGTCAGGAGCGGCTTTCATCGTCGGATAAGAAAAAAGATTTTCGGCAAGCGGACGGCGTGCGGCTTCTTCGCCTTCAAGGGAGAAGCCCCAGAGGTTGAGCGTTGACCAGCTTCTTCCAAAAAGAGCCAGCGCCTGAGCCAGATAAAGGTCATTGTCGCGTGCAACACTTTGGGCCCTGGCGTAGAGGTTATCGCGCTCATCTTGTATCAGACCAGAAAGGAGCATCCTGTAATAGTCAAGATCGCCTAAGCCAAAGCGCCCGGCACTTAGGGCAGAAAAAATTTCCGCTACAGCCGAATCAATTTCTGTAAAGCTGTAGTCAAAATCATCGCCAAGCCCCTGATTCAGATACAGGCTGTCTATGCCCTGGGGACCCCTGTCAATATATTCAATATCGAATATGGCCGCCCTTGTGCCGTATTCTTTAAGCCGCAAAAGGCCATCCGCCGGTATGGATCGTGGCCAGGGATAGACGCCGTTATATGATATTGCATTGTCGTCTACATCCAGGAAAACAACGCTGTCTATGCGCTGGCGGTCTTGCCTAAAGCGGAGAAGGAGATCATAGAGCCGGTCTTCCAGGGAGCCAAGCGCACCAGTTAGGTGTAATAGTGCAAAGGCCACTGAGATCGCAATAGCAGTAAGGTAGTTTTTCCAGTTAGTCAAGTTAATTATCCGGATAAGTAATTGAAACCCCAAATTCAGCACCCGAAGACGTGGACTGAGTCTGCGTGTCGGCAGACGGCATACCTATCGGTGCAGAAGGAAGGAGAGCTTCTGCCATGACAAGGACAGGATCAGCCGGTTGCTTGTCAGTTCCAATAAAACTATAACTTCCTGCGCTTACCATTGTCGAAGGGCCGCTTATAGAACCGATGTAAGCCACCGTGCCTTCGTTTACTGTTAAATTGAGCGTATCAAACACAAAACTTGTCCCACGCACAGAAGCGGTTGCGCTTGGGCTTTGTACCGAAAAGTCTGCCCTCGTTCCCGCTGGCGGGCTTACTTCTACTCTGACTCTCCCTGCTTGCAGATCAACATTGATGGTTTCTGCACCCTGCGAACTTTGTATTTCTGCAAGGGACAGGCGGGTTAGAGCCTGCACGGTAATCACGGAACTGCCTACCGCGATAACGGCGGTACTCCTAAAGCCGGTTGATACGATAGTATTGGAGGCGATAACATCACCCACTTTTGCCGGGACAAAAGTGCTTGATCCGGCAAGCTTTAGTTCAACTTCGCCAGTTAGTTCCCGTATTACCCCAGCAGGAGACACGGCTCCGCTAGGAGACGATGTTTGCGCAAAAGTTACGCATACTGCCATAGTAAATAATAAAACAACCAAAAAAATCTTTTTCATAAACTCCTTCCTTATCCTTTTTTAATATAACGCTATAACAGCGTTTAAACCTAAATGCCACTTAAGTTTTTCTTTGGGGCCGGCATTGCCAAGTGCTGGAATAAAGGCCCCGCCTCCAATATTTATCTGCAAATCCGAGAGCGGACTCCAGACAAAACGCCCATACAATTCGAGCCCAAGCAAGTAACCATTGTCATCTGTGCTCACCGGGTACATTGTGTAAGTCCCAAGATCGGTACGCATAAAGTAAGCCATATCAAGGCTCATTCCCATAGATCGGTTAATCCGTGCGGTATAATTAAACGCAAGCATCGAGATAGCGGGTAGTCTCGCTTTTAGTATTATCCCATAAAATTTGCCCGTAACTGGCCTAAAGTCTCCTATTGTACCGTTAGTATTCCCACTCGCATAACGCCATGTTAGCAAAAGCCTGCTGCTGAATGTTGTAGGGAGCGTCCAATAAGCACTAAAATCCAGGGCATACGCAATCTTGAAATTATCGGATTCTGCTATTTCAAGGCTGCCGCCAAGTTCAAAAACAAAACTATCAACAGGCAGGGTCGCCTTTACTGTCAGATACTGGCTGTGGTATTTCTTGGCCGAGCTTGATAAGTCTATCTGTGCCGTTATCGCCGCCTTGAGGCGCAGCATATCAGCAATGGACGGGTGCTCCCAATCCAGAGACACAAGCAAACGCTTGGGGGCAAAATAGGTATTGAAAAAATCACCGTCAAGGGCAGCGTTATAGATATCGCTGTCCGCATCGGTCATGGTGATATTTGCATTTTTTTTGTATAAAAGGCCAGTATACCACACGCCAACGCCAAAACTCCCGAACATTGAGTAATAAGAAAAACGTGCGCCGTCAAGGAGCCCTGTGGTAATTATACCCAGGGGATCGCTATACTCCATGCGCCCCACTCTGATTCCCCACGTGTCAAAGCTGTAAAAAAAATCTGTGCGCAATAGCTCAGGTATAAAAGAAGGGGTATTGCCATTTATCCCCAGTGTCAGCCCCGCAGACGCATAGAGCTCGCCTGAATCGCCTATCAAATAAGTGATGCGCGGCCATAAGTCGGCGCGGTACTCAAAACCGTCCTTTATTGAAGCGGCCTCATTGCCTATTCCTAGGTTTTGATTTAGTAAAAGACCAAAATCTAGCGCAGAACAAAAGAAAATGGAAAAATGAAAAATGAAAAAAGCAAGGAACAATTTGAAATGAGAAGTGAGGAATGAGGAATGAGGAATGAGGAAAGTTAAGAGAGCTTGTTTTTTCATTCTAATACTTCCTGCATGGAAAGCATCCTGCTTGTTATAAAAAGCAACATTGCGCCTGATACGTTCATGGCAGGATCTATCCTTCCCTGGAGTATGTTGTTATACGCAAGTTCGCGGTAGGCGTAATGCGGGCTTTTGGTGAGCGAATACATTAAGCCGCCGGAAATGCCAAAAGATTGCATCAAAAGCAGGGAAATGCCGTCCAGCCTTGCTACATCATTCGCAGCGACATTCTTTGGCAGCCAGTTCCGTTCTGCCGCATAACGGAAGGCCTCGTCCATGTCATAGGTTACCATAGTGTCGGACGCTTCCAGCAAGAACCGTGCCGCCTGCGCATAGGTGATGGCGTCTGTTCCAAGCAAGGTTTCGATTTCCGTTGCTGTGGATTGGGCGAAGCAAAAGAAAAATGAGCAGTGAGCAATGAGCAATGAGCAGAGGAAGACCAATCGTCTCTGCTTTTTGCAATCAGCTCTTTGTTCTCTGCTCTCTTCTCTCTGTTCTTTGCTCATTGTTCTTTTTTCCTTTTCATGCTATATTTAACCCATGAGCATTACACAAACTGTAGAAATTCCGGCCAGCCATAGGTTGACTATCGATGTTCCCCGTGAGGTACCGGAGGGAAGAACTATTCTTACCTTTACCCCTGCGCATCAGGTGGAGGAATGTCCTATCTGTGCTGCGCACCGCGACCCCGTAACCGGGAACCCGCGCTACAATGCCGAGACTGTCGCCGCCATCGAGGAAGGTATTGCTATATCGAACGGTGAAATTCCCGCAAAATGGTATACTTCCTCTGACGAGATGTGGGAAGACCTTATGAAGGAAGACCCTGACGACTAGCCAATGCTGAAGCACACTTTTACAAAACCTTTCAGAAAAGAACTCAAGCTGATGGAAAAACGCGGTTTGAACCTCAGTAAGCTCCGCGAAGTCATAGACATGATCATTGATGAACAGCCTTTGCCGCCAGAGCGTCATAACCACCCGCTCCACGGTAAATGGGAAGGATCCTTTGACTGTCATATTCATGGCGACTGGGTTCTTATTTATAAACTTAATCACACAGCCCGTACAGTTACTTTCCAACGTACTGGTACACATTCTGATTTGTTCTGATCCGCAACTCTTCATAATTAAAGCTCTTTTTTACTCCTTATTCCCTCATTGCTCTCTACTCCCTACCACTATATGTAGTGGCAATAAATCCGTACCGCAGCGCACACGGCTGGATAAATCCAGCCTACCTTATGTACGGCGGTGAAATCATCCTGCGCTGGAACTCACCACCTTTGTTCATCTACGTCCATTCGGGCGCTATTATTGTTCCCCTGCGGATTTATTGCCTTAGACGAATGTTACACATTCGTCAACTCAATAGTTACAGCGGCATCCATGCCGCCCCACACAAGGCAAAATCGGTGCCTGGCACCGTTGCGTTACCTTTGCCTTACAGCGCATTCCAATACCAATTAGACGCACCAGCAGTTCTTGTGTAGGTTCCGGAGGAACCCCAAACACCGTAACTATTCTTTATATCGTTGCCGCCCCCTCCTGATCCTTCCGGAAAGGCATTGTTGCCAATGTTAGAACTATTAAGGTTGATGCCTGCTGCAAAGGTAACGCTTATCAGGTTGGTGCAGTTGGAAAACGCATAATCGCCGATGCGCGTCACGCCGCTGGATATGGTGACGTTCTGCAGGCCGCAGCCGTAGAACGCATAGTCGCCGATGCTCGACACGGTGTTGGGTATGGTAACGCTCGACAGGCCGCTGATGCCGTAAAACGCCCGAGTGCCGATGGTTGTCACGCCGGTGGTGGGTATCGTGCTGTTTTTGCAGCCAAATATGAGCGTATTACCCTGTAATACGCAGTTATTTAGGCTTCGGTATACCGCATTCCCGTCTGCTACGGTGATGGTCGTTAGCCCGGTGCAGCCGTTGAACGCAGTATTGTTGATGCTCGTCACGCTGGCGGGTATGGTAAGGCTCGTCATGACGGTGAGGTTCTGAAATCCGTTGGCCGCTATTGTCGTTACTGGCAGGCCGTTGAATGTAGCCGGAATAGATATAGTAGCACCGGCTCCAGTACCCTTCTCGACCCGGTATGCACTGTTGTTTATGAGCGTGAATTTCAGGCCGTTTTCTTCCGCCACTGCCGCTACTATCGTAACGGTGCAGGATGCGGTCTTGTTTCCGTCCAGAGTAGTAACGGTAATGGTTGCGGTTCCGGCGGAATGGGCTGTTATTGTGCCATTTGATACCGTGGCAATGGTGTTATTGCTCGATGACCATGTTACGGTTTTGCTGCTTGCGCTTTCCGGATTGAACGTGACGGTAAGGGTTTCCGTGGTTCCCGTTGCCATAAACGTTGCCGTTTTATTAAGGCTTACGCCTATAACAAGGGTGGGCTGGCCCATCTCTACCGGGGCAGGGTCGTTCTTTCCGGGTTTTATGTTCACCGTGGTTGTACCCCAGCTTTTCAATTCGTTGCCCAACCAGCCTTCGACAACAAAGGTGCATGGCCCAAAAGAGGCCGTGGTGAAGGAGGCGCTTGATTCGCCGGGTTCTAGTGTTTTGTTTTGCACTTTGCCGGAGCTGTCGGTTGCGGTTATCCGGTGTTCAAGGTCATCGGTTTCGATTTGACCCCACATAGCCCTGCTGTTGCTGGTGGTTCCAACAGAGATGGTAACGGTTCCTTCACCGTTGTCCCCCTGCCAGGGGCTAAAGCAGCCAATAAAAATAAGCGCTATGATAGAGAATATGGCGATTCTTTTCATTTTTTATCCTTTTTTATAATTCTTTTTATAGGATAATAATATTATACAATGTTTTTACAATATATGGAAGTGTTTATAGAAGAATTTTTGTGTTTTGAGGTATCACCGTGGTATCATTGTGGTATCACTTTTTCGGGGATCGTGATACCTGTTTTAGTGAATTTTACCACGGAGAACACGGATGGTGCCTGGCAGCATAGGCGTTTCCTTAATAACCCTGCTTTTCCTTGATATAAGTTAGTGCATTTCCTTGATCTAAGTTAGTGCATTTTCTTGATCTAAGTTAGTGCATTTTCTTGATCTAAGTTAGTGCTTTTTGGCAATATGGTTAAAAACAAGAAGGGTGCCTGGCACCATAGGCGTATACTCGGCATGGCATGGTATACGCAACGGTATCGGCTACCGTTGCGCTATCAGGGTAATATCCTCTTAAGGGATTATCGGGTACCCCCAGACGCTTTTGAAAGTATCTCCGGGTTATCCGCAACGTAATTTAGAACATCGGCCATGATACCGGTATAGCCTTTGCCCAGAGCCTTATACTTTGAAAGAACATCGGGCTTGACCCTGAGCGCAACCACAGGGGAAGGATTCCGGCGGTTTTTCCGCAATTCTCGCGCCATGGTCGCAAATTCGGCAAGGGCTTCCGGGGTGGAAGTGGGGCAATCGGGATCATAGACCTTGGGCGCTTTCTCCACCTCCTTT
>JAIRUO010000179.1 GCA_031254385.1 Treponema sp.
GGGCTTAAAGTCTCTGCATACCCGAATCGGGTAAAGGATTTTTCTCAATGGCTAAGAAATTGTATGTCGGTAATCTCTCCTACAACACTACTGAAGACGGCCTTCGCAACTTATTTTCGAGCTTCGGCAGTGTAGCTTCGGCCAAGATCATTTATGATCGTGAAACCGGCAACTCCAAAGGTTTTGGTTTTATCGAAATGAGTACTGACGAAGAGGCTAGTGCCGCGATTGCGGGCACTAATGGCCGCGAGTTTGAAGGCCGCCAGCTCAGGGTAAATGAGGCAATGGATAAACCCCGCTCAGGTGGTAAGGATAGGTCCTACGGGGGCAACAATTACGGCAATAGCTATAATTGAAAATTCCGGGTTCGGCCGTTAAGGCCGGACCCGGATCTCCGGAAAAGCTATACCCTTCGCTGCAGCGGGATTTGTACCCAGACTGCGGATTAATAATGTATTTGTACCCACCTGTTTTTCAACGCTTTGAGTAATGGTATAGGCTAAAAAGGCAGATATAAAAGAAAAGCGGATGTGAAGCCATGAAAACAAAAAAGAAGAACTCCCTGCTTATTGTGGATGATGACAAGTCAAACCTGATGATGCTATCGCACATATTGAGAGAAGACTATACAGTCCGCGTTGCTCTTGATGGGGTATCTGCCCTAAGGATAGCTGATAAATTTTTACCTGACCTTATTTTGCTGGATATTATCATGCCCGATATGGATGGTTATCAGGTATTTATTGCGCTTCGTAATGTGGCTAAAACCGCCCATATTCCAATTATCTTTATAACAGGACTTAAAAACAGCAAGGACGAAAAAAAAGGGCTGACTTTAGGCGCAGCGGATTATATAAGCAAACCCTTTGATGATATGATCATTAAACTTAGAGTACAGCACCAGATTCAAATTATAAATCAGATGCGTACCATAGAGCATTTAAGCGTAATGGATCAACTTACAGGGATACCTAACAGGCGCAATTTCGACAATCAGCTACGGGCCGAATGGGGAAGGGCAATGAGGGAAAACATCCCTATATGCCTATTAATGATTGATGTGGATTTTTTCAAGGATTATAATGACACTTATGGGCATCAGCAAGGCGACAAGGCGCTGTGCCTGGTTGCCAGGGTTTTAACGGAAACGCTTAAACGCTCGGCAGACTTTGCCGCCCGTTGGGGAGGCGAGGAATTTGCCGTATTGTTGCCGAATACGGATTCCAAAGGCGGAATGGATATAGGCGGCA
Organism: Treponema sp.; assembly: GCA_031254385.1. Next base: position 1,251 of record JAIRUO010000179.1, read on the forward strand.
GGATACGTGAAAATATTGAGGCGGAGAAGCTTCTCTGCGATGACGGAAAAGTAAGCAGATTTACTGTTAGCGTTGGCGTCAATACGCATATGCCAGTGTCGGGTTCTTCCCTTGACGAATTTATTTCAAGAGCCGATAAGGCGCTTTACGCCGCTAAAAAGGCGGGCAGGAACAGGATATGTCTTTATGAATGAAAAATTAAGGCCCTTTGTTTTTGAAGGTGAAATTCTGCTTTGCGAAGATAATAGGATGAATCAGGAACAAATTTCTGACCGCCTGGCAAAGTTCGGGCTTAAGACCATAGTGGCTGAAAACGGAAAAAAAGGCGTAGAGATAGTAGCTTCTCGTGTTATAAACGGCATAAAACCCTTTGCCCTGATTTTTATGGATATGTATATGCCGGTTATGGATGGACTTGAGGCCGCAGCAGAGATTGGTAAGCTGAATACCGGGACTCCTATCATAGCCATTACAGCAGATAGTTCTTTCGCCGAAAAAAGCAAGCAGTATGCAGATGCAGTGATATCTGGCAGCTTGAACAAGCCCTTTACCTCAAAGGATCTGTTGGATTGTCTGATGAAATACCTAACACCGACAGCCCAGGGTGCCTCTGACAAACCGCAGGAAGATGAAAAGCTAAGAACAAAACTTATATATTTTTTTATGGAAAGCAATAGAAACATATATAATGAAATAATCAAAGCCATAGAAGAAGGTGACATTAAAACTGCTCACCGATTTTCGCACAGCTTAAAAAGTAATGCGGATATGCTTGGCAAAACACGTTTGAAAAAGGCAGCCGAGGAAGTACAAAACCTGTTGCTAAGTGGAGAAGACTTAAGCCCTAAGTCCGCAGCCGATTGGCCTATAATGAGTATTCTTAAAACTGAACTAAACGCGGTTCTTGAAGAATTCACGCCGCTTATGACCGAAACCGCTTTATTAGCGATAAATGCCGAAATGGAATCTGAACCTTTAACTGAAGAACAAACAAGAGCGCTACTTGAAGAATTGGAAGCCTTGCTTGACGGCGGCGATACTGATTGTTTGGATTTGATCGAAGATCTTCGCCTAATTCCTGAAAGCGGCGGACAAATGTCCAACGGACCTATGCTTGGGCAGCTCATACTAGAACTCGTACAGCAAATAGAATATTTTGAATTTGATAAGGCAATGAAAACGTTGCTAAGGCTAAAAAAAAGAGTGTATGGGAATTAGTGACAAATAGTAAAATTGATTAGTACGGAGGCTGGTATGGAGTTAAATATACCCGGACTCAATATCGAACAGGGACTGGATTTTTTTGATGGGGAAGAAGAGGATTATTTATCTGCCTTGAATTCTTTTATTAAAAACACTCCAGAAATTATAGATAAACTGCGTAATGTTACAAAAGAGAATTTGCCGGATTACGCGATAAATGTTCACGGCCTAAAATCTATTAGCGGCTGGATCTGCGCGGAAAGCATAAGGGCAGGTGCCGAAGAACTAGAACACTTGGCAAGGGCAGGTGATTTTTCCAGTGTAACTGCGCGTAATGCAAAGTTTCTGGATGGAACGGATGCTTTTATAAAAGACCTAAAGGCTGCCCTGGAAGAGAATTAGGGGGCTGCGCAACGACATGGCTAACCTCGTCCGCGTGGCGCTCGAATACTTTGACAAGATACGGGTCGAAATGGGTATTTCCGCCCTCAACTATTATTTGTATTGATTTTTCGTGGGAAAAGGCCTGCTTGTACGGCCTGGCAGAGACAAGGGCATCATACACATCCGCGATAGCCACTATTCTGGCAGAAAGCGGAATATCTTTGCCTTTACGCACCCCCGGATAACCGCTGCCGTCCCAGTGTTCATGGTGGAAATGCGCTATGTCCCGTGCGGTTTGGAGAAAAGAATCTTCTGACTCCTGGATAAAATGATCTAAGAATTGCTGGCCGTTTATTGTATGCGCTTTGATCAGTTTAAACTCATCGTCCGTAAGCCGCCCCGGTTTTAAAAGAACATTGTCCGGTATGGCAATTTTCCCCAGGTCATGAAGCTTCGAAGAACGAATAATATCATCGGCCTCGGCGCGTGTAAAATGATATTCTTTACCTGGGTTATTCAAAATATCCTC
>JAIRUO010000295.1 GCA_031254385.1 Treponema sp.
AACTCGCCCTTTTTAATCTCCAAGTCTATATCATTCAAGACCTTAAAGCTACCGAAGGATTTGGAAACCCCCTTGATAACCACATCGCTCCCTTTCAATCTGCCTATCCCAACCTCCTAGAAAAACTAGATATAAGGGTACAATGCGGATTTTTTGCCATGTTGTCAACCCTTCGGGTTGGCTCTTTCAAGGAAGCTATTATATGCCCGCTAGCGCGGGCGGACGGGTCAATGGGTAAATAGCTCACGCAGGGGCGCGGAGACGCAGAGGGGGGTAGGGTTTTTGGGGAAGAGAAGTGCTTGCTTCACTATATTGTAGCGGCAAGCCGTTCCCTTACCATTTCGCCGATTATTTCCGCTGGAGTTTTGTGTTCGGCTATTGCCTTGGTTAAAAGATAGTCTGCAGAAAGATCATCTAGTCCAAAAATCCGGGCCTCTCGCCGACTTACAAAGCCTGTCCCGTTGGGACCGACCTTGGGCGTGTTCTTTGTCCAATATTCATCAAGAGCGTCATACTCTTCCTCAGTTAAGTCCGGCATTAATCCCCCTAATAATTTAACAGCGCAATAAAGGCATTCCGGCACGGCATGACGTGAAACACTCGTACCGTATCTCCATCAAGTTCATTGTACAAAATTTCAATGAGGTTGGCATTGCAGTCAAAACCGACAAGCAGATGTTTGTCCATTGAGCCATCCTCCTCAAAAACAGCATCGTATTTTTTGGTTTTGAACGCCCAGCGAACATCGGCATCGGTATAACCATGCTTGAACGCCGCCTTCGCATATTTGATAACAACGTCCATGATTATATTATACTATCTGAATAAAGAGAAGACAAGTTATCAAGCCGTGGGATGGTGTCCGAATGAATTACAGGGGAGTCACCCCTGCGTTTGCCAGTGTCCTCGGGCTCTGGACAAATCCATCCAATAGCGGTATATATTAATCATGACCCAAAAATCCTTCCCCCCTCCCCATTGTTATAGATAATTCAAAAAAAGTTCGCTGTTTCTCACTATTGCAATTCTCCCATTCCGTACACAAAGGAGCGATTTTATGAATAAATTTGCAAAATGGACTTTTCTTTTTTCAATGGTACTGCTGTCTGCGGTTTTTCCGCACTTAGGGTATTCTCAAATCTCAGTTGCGTTCAGCCCTGACGGTAGAATAATTGCTTCACTAAATGGTTCTGGAATAATAAAGCTTTGGGATGTAGAAACAGGCCGGGAGCTAAGAACCCTTACCGGATTTCTAGACGGGGTAAGCCTTTGTAGGTACAGCCCTGATGGTAGGTCCATTGTTACCGTGGCGCAAGACGGGGCGATAAAGCTCTGGGATGTGGGAACAGGCCGGGTTATTAGGACTATGCAATAACGAAGCGAAAAGGTGACAGTCACTCTTTTGCCCCCTCTGCGCATTTGCGTCTCTGCGTGAGTTCTTCTTCCCCTAATCCTTATTCCCTAATCCCTATTTCCGGTGACTTCATTATGCCCTGGGGCCAGAAACGATACTCGTAAGTCCAGGCAGGCCCTTGGCTGCGCCAGGAATTAGGGCCCCACCAGTAGTGTGAGGAATTCATTCTGACTTGCCTTTCATTGTTATGAAGCTGACCAAAGGTGTTAATCCGGCTGCCAAAGCCCGTAATGTCGATCTTGTGCTTTCCGGCTGAAAGGCCGTCAATGGTTAGCTGGTAAGGCGCGTACGCTATGATCCCGCGATCCGCGCCGTCTACTGCGGCTTTTAACAGCATGAACCTGTAGGAAGAAGCCTCGACGGTAAGGGAGCCAGATGTTTTCGTTTCAGCTTCCAGGTGGTAGGTCAGATTTCCGCCGTAGAAGGGTAGGCCCTGACGAGTAAGGTCACCAAAGGCCAGGGTCTTTACAGGCTCTCCAAGAATGCAGCGTGTCCCCTGTACTTTGACGCTGAAGTCGCCAAGTAGGTATGCGGATTCTATATCCACTTTTTTACCGTAAGGCAGCTTTAGTTCCAACACATTGGTTCCAGCCTTGATATCCGGCAATTTTACCTTGCCAATGCACTTGTCTACATACCAGCCTTGAACGGAACCTGCAGCCTGGCCGTTAAGCGTAACTGTGGCGCTGGCGGCATTTTCCATGGCCAGTTCTACGCCTTTAATTGGTATTTCGCTTTCAAAGGTATAGCGCAGGCGCAAAAAATGCGGCGTGGAGGCGTCATGCTCTACCCAGGGTTGGGCTACCGCATCGCTGCGGATCGGCCAGCCGAGTTCTTTGCGCAAAATATTATCCAGCCTAAGTATTTCTTCTGTTCCGCGCCATGTGCCGTCATTCAAAGCATACTCCGCCAAGTCTAAAAGCAGGACATTAGGCTCGTGAAGGGTAACGGGTACAGGTCGGGTGAAACATACCGCTTCTGCAAGTGCGACATTGCCGGCATGGTCAACAGTATGGCTGCCTTGGGCTTCGCCACTTCCAGTGGCGACAGATCCTGTGGCGGCATGATCTGCTACGGGTACGAGTTTGAGGAGCAGGCTGTCATGATCCCAGAGCCTTGTTTTAAGACAAGTCCATCCGGCGCTGATTTCTGTGTCTAGGCTTCCGTTAGTTCCGTCTATGGTATTGTATTCTGTTATCTGCCATTCACCACGGATTTGAATGCGGTAATCGCCATAGTGAGGATTATCAAAATTGCGCTCCCTATCGGCATGGCACACAAAGAGCCAGCGAGCCTGGCCTTCTTCCCTAAGCTGATAGAGGAAGTCCCTGGTATTTGCGCCTGAGCCGTCCCTTATGCGGATATCACGGTATTCTTCCAGGGCTTTTAGGATGAGGTATTTTTCAAATTCAATATGCTCGCTCTGTTCATAAAGGGTTGCTGCCCTATCATTTGGAACTGCGTCAACAAAAACCGGAGCCGGGCCCAGGAAGATAAGTTTTCCGCCCTGACCCCTAAAGGCTTCGAGCCGGTCAAGGGTGCTTGCCCGGATGGTTTCCATGGCAGGGACAATGATCACATCGTAGTTCATTTTTCCAACAGGGAACTGCGTCTCAATTTCGGAGTCCTTAAAATTCCCGTCTTCTTTAATGCGGATCTTCGATATGTCGCAAAGATCCGGCAGGGTAGATTCGCATATATAATCGAAATCCACAAAGCCACGCAAAAGCCAGTCGCAAAGATTCTGAAACCTTTCATCCATGGCGGCTCTGACAGCTTCGGTACTTTCCCTGGGGCCCCAGTGGAGCCAGTAGCTTTCTATGGGGTGAATTACACCGATTCTGGAAACGGCCTTGCCGCGGGTTAGAACAGAGGCAAGCCGGGCAAAGTGATCTTCAACATAAGGGTATTCCTTATACCAGGGTGCTTGGTAATTAAAAGTACCTGGATAGTCTCGCTTGGCTTCCCCGTTCATGGAAACCCATGAAAGATGAGGTACGCGGACGCTCACGCCCAATGCCGCCTGCCAGTCCCCTTGGAGCTTGTGACCGCGGAAATCAAAATCCCAGTTTGTTACGCCATAGAGCTCCGAAAGTACGCCGGGATAGCCATACTGACGGGCCGCAGACTGGGCCTGTTTCGCGGTGGTAAACTCCCTCGCATCACAGAGCATATCTATACCCGGAAGCTGGAACGAGCGATAGGAACGCATGGCTTCACCTAACGCATGGGTCTGGCTTTCCAGGCGTGGCTCTTCCATCATGTGGCCGGTGAACATTATGCCGTGATGTGCGCACCATTTGCCGCACTGATCCGCAAACGCCTGGGCAAAACGCTCTGCAATATGGTCGTGATAATGGTAGCGCACCAGCGAAACTTTGTTGCCGGGAAGGTCCCAGATCAGTTCAGGCAGACAGGCAATCAAATCTTCGCCGTTATATGTTTTACTGTAGGTTTGGGGGAAATCCCCAGTCCAGGGCAGGGTAAGGTCACGGTCTTCATGCGCGTAATGAAGTGTGCCTTTTTTTGAAAACTGCGGCTCATCTGTAAAAATGGCTGGAATAAGCCCGCCGAAATCTTTTTGGAAATAATCGGCGTAACGATCATAAGTAACGCGCATAAATTCCTTAATGGCCTTGGGGTTTAGGGTATCTACATAAGTCTGATTGTTAAACCAGGGATTGGGCAGGGCTGTTTCCGCATAGGCGTAGAGCTTGATGCCCCGTGGGCTGTCATTTTGGCCGATTTTTTCATAGGCAAGAAGGCTTCCTTCTCCGTCCAGAACCACGTCAAAGCAGGCCAAAAGCTCGCCGTTTTCGCATCTTACGGAACTGGCCCTGGCAAGCCCTTCTCCGGAAACTTCGCCGCAACTGCCGTAAGGCCGCCGGGTCAAAAGGAGGTGGCGTATGCGGTATTCCTTGTTTTTGGTAACCAGGCCGCCAGCAGCGCCGGAAGGCCAGCGGTCTTCATCGTAAAGCCAGGCAAGCATTTTTTCCTGCCGCGCCTTTTCCACGCAGGCACCAATCATGCCCATATATTCATCGCTCAAATAGTCGGTAGCCAGGCCGGTACGAACATGCATGTGGAAACCGCCGTAGCCCAGTTCTTTGAAGACTTCGATTTGCCGGATTAGTTCGTCCTTGTCCAGCTTTGTGTTCCAAGCCCAGAAAGGCGTGGCCCGGTATTCGCTCGAAGGATTCTTAAAATCCTCATCAGTAAGAGGACTGGAATTCTTTGGATACAGCATAAAACCTCCTTGCGATCTAGAAAGCAATATTTGTCAGCAATCTTCTAACATCATCAGTGCCATTACTTTAGCATCGCCCAGAATATTCTCGACCAGGGCAAATTCATTGGGCTGATGAGCGCTTTCGCAGCCTCG
>JAIRUO010000021.1 GCA_031254385.1 Treponema sp.
TTAACATGCTTTTTACAGAGCTTCATCATGGCAGCGCAAAAAGCGAGCTTATAGTCCAGCCGCCTGCCCTCCTCCTGAGAATTTGGAAAATAAGCGCAAATTAGGGTGAAATCTTTGAATTCAGCCTGCAAAACCCGGCCTTCATCGTCAAATTGGGGAACCCCCATTGTGGTTACAGAAAGGGGCTCAACCTTTGTGTAAATCGCAGTTCCAGCATATCCCGGCTTTTTGGCGCTGGACCAATAGGCAAAATAGGGCTTGCCCTTCTTGTCCTTCATCTGTGTGAGGGCTTCGGAAAGCTGGTCAGGCCTGGCCTTGGTTTCCTGTATACAAACCATGTCTGCGGATTCGGCCTTGACTAGCTCCTCAAACCCATGCTTTTCCACTGCCCTAATTCCGTTTACATTCCATGAAAAAATTAGCATATTTAGAGTATATATTGTTATTGTTTTTTTGTGTATAATGCCCTATAAGATCATGGGAATCAAACTTAAGGACAATAGCAAAACTCAGTCCAGAAAGGACGAAAGACTTAATGAACCAGGGGATTATACGGTTGTGCTTTTGAATGATGACTATACTACAAGGGAATTTGTCGTGGAAATTCTAAAACTGGTTTTCCACAAAAACCATGATGAAGCAACCAGGATCATGCTGAGTGTCCACCGCAAGGGCCGGGGAGCGGTAGGTATTTATACCTGGGACATAGCCGTAACTAAGGCTATGCAGGTACATGACATAGCAAGGCAGTATGAATATCCCCTGCAATGCGTTGTGGAACAAGTGTAAAGGAGAATATTGATGGCTCAAATGAAAATATCAGGCCGGGTACAGGCCATAATCAATGCCTCATATAATGAAGCCAAGGTACGGAATCACGAGTACCTGACGCCGGAGCATTTACTTTACGCAGCTCTGGCCTTTGATGAAGTTCAAAATATACTTTTAGCCTGCGGAGCGGATCTGGTTCTCCTTAAACAAAGCATGGAGAACTTCTTTGAACAGAAGCTGCCGGTCATTGCCGATGCCGATCCCATTCAGACATCCAATTTTAACAGCGTCATTGAGAGGGCGGTCTTTAGCAGCCAATCGGCCCAAAAAGATATGCTGGATGTTGCGGATATTATAGTTTCTCTCTTTGATGAAGACAAAAATTACTGCTCGTACTATCTGCGGAAGGTAGGAATAAAACGGTTTGATCTGTTGCGGGAAATTTCCCACGGGAGTGGTAAGGCCGATCGCCGCGTCCCTCATAACGAAAATGAAAGCAACTTTTTTGAAGAAGAAACCCCAGACGGCAACGCCAAGACCAAGCTAAACAAAAAAAGCGCTTTGGAACGCTTTGCCACAGAGCTTACCGCCCTAGCCAGGGAAAACCGCCTGGAGCCGGTAATAGGCAGGGAGGCAGAACTGGATCGCACGGTGCAGGTTCTCTGCCGACGCTTCAAAAACAACCCGATCCATGTGGGGGATTCTGGCGTGGGAAAAACCGCCATAACAGAAGGGTTGGCCCAGCGCATCATTGCCGGAAACGTGCCGCCTAAGCTTCAGAATTTTTCCATGTATTCCCTGGACATGGGCGCTCTGATTGCCGGCACCAAATATCGGGGAGATTTTGAAGACCGAGTTAAAAAGGTTGTTGAAGAAATCCTTAAAAAAGAAAAGGCCATACTTTTTATTGACGAAATCCACACACTGGTCGGGGCAGGCTCTGTATCGGGCAGCGCCCTTGACGCGTCAAATCTTTTAAAGCCTGCACTTAGTTCTGGAAAAATACGCTGCATAGGCTCCACCACCCACGAGGAATATACCAAATTTTTTGACAAGGACAGAGCCCTATCCCGGCGCTTCCAGAAAATTGATATCAACGAGCCTAGCGAAGAAGATGCCATCCAGATACTCCAGGGCTTAAAAAACAAATACGAAGATTATCACAAAGTTCATTTTGATGATGAAGCTGTGGAAGGAGCGGTAAAACTTTCGGCACAGTACATTACAGAAAGAAGGCTGCCCGACAAAGCCATCGACGTAATTGACGAGGCGGGCGCTTTTGCGCGTATAGAAGCGTACAAAAACAAAGTACCTGACATTAAAACGTCGCCTATCCCTGCAGAAAACGAAGAAAGCGAGACCGTCCAGGAAGGCTCGGTTGACATCATAGACATTGGCCTTCCGGTCATCGAAACGGTGATCTCCAAAATTGCCCGTATACCGGAGCGAACCGTAGGAGAGGGCGATAAGGACAAACTGCGGCTACTGGAAGAAAGGCTCCTGCTACGTATCTTTGGCCAGGACAATGCGGTCATGGCTGTGGTAAAAGCGGTAAAGCGCTCAAGGGCGGGTTTCCGCAACCCCGGCAAGCCGGTTGCCAATTTCCTCTTTGTAGGGCCTACCGGAGTCGGCAAAACGGAGCTTGCCCGACAGTTAGCTGACATTTTGGGAATCACCATGCACCGCTTTGACATGAGCGAGTACCAGGAAAAGCATACGGTTTCCCGGCTCATCGGTTCGCCGCCCGGCTATGTGGGCTACGAAGAAGGCGGCCTTCTTACGGACGCAATACGAAAGCACCCCCACAGCGTAGTGCTTCTTGATGAAATTGAAAAAGCACATCAGGATATTTACAATATTCTTCTTCAAATAATGGATTACGCCACATTGACAGACAATAACGGCCGCAAGGCAGATTTCCGCAACGTAGTGCTTATCATGACAAGTAACGCCGGTGCCAGGGACATTGGGAAAAGCCTTATAGGGTTTGGCGAAAGAATCCAGGACGAAGGCGCGGTGGACGATGCCGTAGAAAAAATCTTTACCCCGGAATTCCGTAACCGCCTGGATGCCATAGTACGCTTTGGCCACCTTTCACTTGAAGTTATGACTTCGATCATCAATAAAGAACTGGACCTGTTCAGGGAGCAATTGTCAGAAAAAAATGTCCGGCTCGAAGTTACGGAAGCCTGCATTAAACAGCTTGCAGAAGAAGGCTATTCCCGTGAATTCGGCGCACGTAACGCCGGTCGTTTGGTGGAAGAAAAGATCAAATCCTTCTTTATTGACGAAGTTCTCTTTGGTCGCCTTGTTTCTGGCGGCTCCGCCCAGGCCGATTTTAGGGACGGAGAGTACGTTATTGAGGTTATAGAAAGCGCAGAAAGTATTTTGATATAATGTTTAGCGGCCCTGACCCTGATTTCCCCTATCTCGATGAAAACATGCGCTTTCAGTTTCCCATGCCAGAAGACAGCAAATATGAGAGCCTTATTACCTGGGGAGGAAACCTATCGCCCGGAATGTTGTTATCCGCTTATGAACAGGGCCTCTTTCCCTGGTACAACGACGGCGATCCTGTACTGTGGCATTCGCCTGATCCCAGATTCGTCATATTCCGAGGAAAACTCCATGTCTCTGAATCCATGAAAAAGGTCCTTAGGCAAGGGCGCTTCGAGATTGCCCTGGACAGGGATTTTAAAGGGGTCATACACGGCTGCGCAGAAATGTTCAGGCCTAATCAAGGAGGAACCTGGATTTCTTCCGATATTATAGAGGCTTTTACCA
>JAIRUO010000102.1 GCA_031254385.1 Treponema sp.
TCCAACCAGCTTATACGCGCAACTCAGGGGAACCTTCAGCCGGGCAGTTCCTTTAAGCCGCTTTATTATTCGGCGGCAATGGATTCCAGGCTGCTGACCCCTTCTTCTGTGATAACGGATATCCCCATAGTCTTTTATAATGAAGACGGCACTCCGTATCTGCCCCTCAATTTTAGGGGCGAATGGAAAGGTTCTGTGCTGCTTTTTGACGCTCTGACCCAATCCATGAATGTGCCGTCCCTGATGGTTCTGGACACCATTGGCTTTGATGCTGCCATAAACAGGGCTGCTGCCCTTATGGGTTACACTAATCCTGACGAAATCCAGCGCCGTTTCCCCAGGGTGTACCCTCTTGGCCTGGGGATCAATACCACTTCCCCTCTCAGAATGGCGCAGGCCTATGCCGTCTTTGCCAACCAGGGAAGACAGGTAACTCCCATTGCCATAAGATCCATAGAAGATCGCAACGGAAGAATAGTGATGCAGCCTGAACAGGACCTAAGGCAGAATCAGCGCAGGATGGGAAATTCAATCCAGATAATAAGCCCGCAGAACGCTTATGTTATGAGCAGCATGCTCAAGAAAACCCTGGAAAACGGCCCTAACGGCTGGGGCACTCTTTATAACCCTGCAGGATGGGGTTCCAAATTTACTTTCGTTGATGAAGCCGGAAACCGTTTCCGCATGCCTATGGCGGGTAAAACAGGTACGCCACAGAACTGGTCCGATGCCTGGACCATTGGTTATTCGGCATACTACACTACGGCGGTTTGGTTTGGTTTTGACAAGCCGGGGAATTCCCTGGGCGTTAATCTGACAGGTTCCACCCTGGCAGGCCCTGTTTGGGCGGATTATATGCGGGAGATCCATCAGGGGCTGCCTTACAGGGACTTTGTCCGGCCTGCTACAGGCGTTATTGACATAACGGTCTGCGCCAAATCAGGGCTCTTAAAAACCAGCGCCTGCAACGAAGGGGAAGTTACTCTCACTTTCCTTGAAGGAACCCAGCCGATCAAGCCCTGCGCCCTTCACGGAAATACCGGAGATAAAGAAACCATTATTGCAACCACTTATGTGCCAGATACTATGATCATGAACGACAGAAGTTTAATTAACTCATTACCGTTACCTACCCTGCCTGCCGAATTCCTTTACGGCAGTCCAACCAATACTGGCCGTTTAACAACCACAACTACTCCTACGACAACCACGCCAAATACCGGAACAACATCTACAAGCGGCAATACGCAGCCACTACCACCGGAGGAAGATGAATTTGCCGATACGTCATCAATATATGGGCTAGATATTCCGGCATATAACCCACTATTGGATTAAATGGATTGAAATGCCATGCAAGTTCTTATAACGAATATTAAGGTAAAGAAAAGAATAAGGAAGGAATTGGGCGACATTTCTTCTTTGGCAGAAAGCCTTAAGAAGTATGGGCAGATAAACCCTATTGTGATTACCAAAAAAAATGTCCTGATTGCCGGAGAACGGCGACTGGAAGCGGCCAAGTCATTGGGCTGGAAAACGATCAACGCGGTAGTTGCCGATGTTTCCGGCTCCCTAGAAAAGCTGGAATATGAGGCAGAAGAAAATTTTCAACGCCTGGCTTTTACCCCCGAAGAGACCGCTGATGCTGTCAAAAAAATCCAGCATCTACGAAACCCCGGCTTTTTCAAAAGAATCCTGAACGCCATCATTGACTTTTTCAAACGGCTCTTTAGGATTGCCGACTAGTCTCTAACCCCTAAATCCTATATCCTAACCCCTATCCTAACAAAGGAGAAATATATGTCTGCCAAGAATAAGCCATCTGTTCTGTCCCGGGAAGATTTCGTTTTTACCATTGGGTATGACGGGCCGCAGGCAATAATTGACGGCCAGGCCAGGCGGCGTTACGGATCACTCTCCACGCAGGCACTAATGGAAAAAGGGCTATATCGGGCCGCGTATGCTTCTGCGGTTCATTCCGGGGATTCCAAAGAAATCCTCTTTGTAACCGAAGCCTATAACCGGCTTACCAATAGTTCCATAGAGCCCGCGGCCATGGAACGCCTTTTTGGGGTATTTCCAGTAGAAGTTAGCCGTTATATAGTTTTGTAAGCCTTGACCTGCTCGTCCTTTTTATGCTAGTCTATCCCTACTTTATCATTCGTTTAAGGAAGTTACTTTATGAATTCATTTTTTCGTTCACTTCTAATGGCGCCTCCGGCAAGTGGCGATGAAGCGACCGCAGGGTCATCGATTATGGCTTTTCTGCCTCTTGTGGCCATTATTGGGATTTTTTACTTTCTGATTATCAGGCCGCAAAGCAAAAAACAGAAAGAGACGCAGAAAATGCTGGCGGCTCTCAAGAAGGGAGATAAAATAGTCACCATAGGCGGCATTCATGGGGTTATTCAGACCATAAGGGAAAATTCCGTCATAGTCCGGGTTGATGAAAGCACCAAGCTGGAGTTTTCAAGGAGCGCCATTTCTTCAGTGGTCAGCGTGGGGAAGGAAGAGAAATCCGATGCCTCTGACGAAAAGACCGAAACCAAAGAAATATCCGCAGATAAATAGAAAGAAGCTAAATCCAGGGTTGCTTTTTCATATGAGTTTTGAAAGCAGCCTTTTTCGGGAGCAGATTCATGAGTAAACGTTATCGGTTGTTCATTATCTTGGTTATAATGATCCTTTGTTTTGTTTTTTTATTACCAACCCTACGCTGGTATTTTTGGACTCCCAAACTAGATCAAACCAGAGCATTGGCGTCCCGGCAGGATATCAAGAATTATTCTTCTCAAACAGCCCAGGCTGATCTTCAGCTTCTGATTGAAGCAGCCAGAAGCGGAGGGCCTCTGCCGGAAGAATTGTCTTTCCTCCTTCCCGTAGTTAGAAAGGCATATAAAGACGCAAAAAAACCAGCGCCGGATATTTGGGATGCACGTGCTGTTTTGAATGCTTTTTTATCTCGCCAGGAGGCCCAGGAAGCCATTGAAAGCAATTACAGGGATTCGATCTTTGCCTTAAAAGATCTGCAGAAAAATGCGGTTCAGCTTGGGCTGGATCTTTCCGGAGGCTTGAGCATTGTGCTGCAGGCCAATATGGATGCCCTAAGGGAAAGGCTAGGCCGTAACCTCACCGATGCTGATCAGGAAGATGCGGTGAACCGGGCTCTTGAAGTGCTTAACAACCGTATAGACCGTTTCGGCCTAACCGAGCCAGTAATACGGCGGCAGGGAGCGGATCAGATCTATGTGGAAATTCCAGGCACAGCGGATCCCGAACGGATCAATGACATTATAATGGGAAAGGGAAGCCTGGCGTTTCATATAGTTGATCAAGAAGCAACTAACACATTTAACGAATATTATTATTCTCATCCCACCACTACCTTTGACTCTTATGGCAATTTGCTTGATCCTTCCATAGTACCGGCTGATGTAGTTATCCGGGGCGTTTATATAAAAGACCGTTACGGTCTTGACGAGCAGAGAAGGAATGCTCAGAATCTTCCTGATTATGTGGCAATAAAAAGGGAAGTCGGCCTTGACGGGAACCATATTCAAGGCGCGCAAGTCAACAGAAACTCCATGGACGGTAAGCCTGAAGTAACTTTTGAGTTGGACTCCGAAGGGGGCGAAATTTTTTACCGCCTTACTTCAGCTAATATTGAAAAGCCTATGGCTATAATTCTTGATGATAAAGTTAAATCAATGGCAACTATCACCACCGGTATTCATGATGCGGTACGGCTTACGGGATTCGGCGCGGAAGAAGCAGAGAACATTGCCCTTGTTCTGCGGACGGCGGCATTGCCTGTTGAACTGGAAGTGGTCAACCAGCAGTCAATTGGTGCAACCATGGGGGCCGACACTATTACGCAGGGGCTCTATGCCCTGCTGGGCGGCATACTCCTGGTTCTGGTCTTTATGGTGGTTTATTACAAAACAGCAGGAATAAACGCGATAATAGCCCAGATTTTGAATTTCTACATTATGTTTTCCGTTCTTTCGGCGTTTAATTTTACCCTGACCCTGCCGAGTATAGCCGGGTTCATACTTACCATAGGAATGGCGATAGACGCTAACGTGATTATCTTTGAGCGCATTAAAGAGGAATTGAGGACAGGCAAGAGCCGCAAGGCCGCAGTAGAAGCGGGGTTTGAAAAGGCATTCTGGGCCATTATGGACTCCAACATTACCACCTTTATCGCGGCGCTGTTTCTTTCTCAGCTTGGCTCTGGCCCAATCAGGGGCTTTGCGGTAACTCTTTCCATCGGCGTGTTCTCTTCTGTCTTTACAGCCCTCTTTGTTTCGAGGCTTATTTTTGATTTTGGCACTGACGTTATGCGAAGCAAAAACGTATCAACAAGCTGGCGCAAGATACAGAATGAAACCGCAAAGGGGATAAGCTGATGAAGCAGATAATTCGTTTTTCCAAATTCTTTCTTCCCGCCGCTATCATTTCCATAACCCTTGCCGTACTTGGCATTAGCGGTTATTTTATACACAATGGCTTTAACCTTGGCGTGGATTTCCAGGCCGGGCTTATCCAGGAAATCCAGTTTGCGCCAACGGCTCTAAGAATGACGTATAACGGAAGGGGCATCGCATCGGTTTCTGTAGACCGAACAAATCTTACCATTGTTATTTCCGGCGTGGGTATCGATGAAATTCAGCATGATTTTCCGTACAGCAGTTACGGAACAATTGGAGAACTGGTACGGGGACTTTCTTCCATTGAAGGCTTGCAGGCAGAGGCCCGCGCTTCAAATAATACCAGGTCTTCCTCGCTGCTTCAAAGCGCCCAGAATAGTCCTCAGCTTGGGTCTATTCCTTATGTGCTTCATCATATTCTGCCTAACGCAGAATCAATCCAGATTGATCGGGTACGAACCAGCCTTTCTCCCCTGGGGACAGTGTCAGTACAGGTTCTTGGGGAACCTTCTGAACGGCGTTTTATGATCCGCATGGAAGACAGTGAGATAACCAGCATAAGCGGCGCTCCCTCCGAAATGATTATCAGCGCACTGGAAAGCACTTTTGGGCAGGGGGAAGTGGCTGTTACGCGATCAGATTACGTGGGTTCCCGTTTTTCCAAGAATCTTACCGATCAGATAGGGGTTCTTGTTAGCCTTACCCTGCTCCTGGTTCTTGTTTATATGAGCTTCCGGTTTAA
>JAIRUO010000116.1 GCA_031254385.1 Treponema sp.
TCGGCACGCCCAGCATCGCTTCCTCACGCTCCCGCTGCTTCCTGCGCCCGTCCCCCCGCCGGAGCTCCGGGTGCGCCTTCTTCAGCTCCTCTATCTCTCTCTTTATGTCTGTCATTCGCTCATGTTCCTTTTCAGCAGGAATTCGGTCGTGTAGCCGCCGCTGCGGCTGAACCGGTGCGTTACCGCCTCCGCCACGTACTCCCCTTCAAACGCCTCCCCGGCCGTCTTTACCGTTACCCGCATCCCCGGCCTCAGCCTGTAGTTCCCTTCGCCGCGCCCCTTGGCGTTCCCGAAGGCGTATGAGTTGTTCTGCAGTATCCCTAGCGCAAGCTGCGCAGCGCCGTCCCCGTCCTTGCAGTTCAGGTCTGCCCGGAAATCCGCATACTGCCCGTCCCCGCTTTTGGCTTTGTCCGCCCAGCTTTTGGCGCCGCCTACCTTAACCCCCATGTCTTTCAGTTCGGCCTTGCCCGCGAAGGATTCGTTTTTAAGGTGGTCCCATCCGGCGTAGTCCACCCCGGATATCAGCCTGCGGATGTCCTGCGCGGCCTCCAGGCGCACCAGGCCCTTCCCCCATTCGTAGACGATTTCGTCATCCCTCACCGTTATCTCGTCTTTTACGTGGATCGTGGTGCCGCAGGCGTAGACCTGCTTCCCGTACGTTTCGGCCAGTTCCATCAGGTATTCGTAGTCGGTCTGGCTTTCTTCCGACTGGAATTCGCCGACAGCGCCGAACTCGTCTATTTCCGCTTTTAGCGAGTAGCCGTCTATCAGCCCCTTCAGTATGTCCGACGGCGTTTTCTCCTCGAAGCTGCGGGTATGCGTGGCATGGTTCAGCCTGTGCAGCACGTTGCTCCCGCTTACTTCCGCCTGTTCCCCGACGCTTTCAGAAAATATCCCCTTGATAGTGAGTACTTCCCCGGAAAACACTTCCTCTGCATCGTCTTTGTACCCCATGTGTATTGAAATTTCGCTTTCAAGGGAAATCAGGCCTTTCTCCAGGACTTTTACGTCGTTTGTGTCGAATATGGCGGAAAACTCGGATATGCCGTTTAGGCGGTCGGTAACCGTGATGCTCCGCAGGGCGCCCTCGTGCTCCGCGTCAAGCCTTCTTCCGTCTGCATAGATAATCCAGACCGGCGTTAAATTTTTGTTCTCGCTCATAGGTACCGCCTTTTAGTACAGTGGAGGGAGCTCAACAATAGTACCGGGCTTTATGTTTTCGGGATCTTCAATGCGGTTGGCCCGGGCTATGACCCGCCATTTTCCGGGATCGTTGTATTCCCGCGCCGCTATTGAGGATATGCTTTCCCCTTCCCGTATCACCATCCGTTTTGTATGATCCGCAGATTCGCGCCGCGTTGCGGATAACTGGGTGGCGGCGGTGGCGTATTCCTTAAAAACAACTTTCAGAATGGCCCGGAGCGGGGTCCCATCATCCTTGAAAAGGGTAAAGCGCTGCACCAGATCCTCGAGCACGCAGTCAAAGCTCAAATTCCCCCAAGAAAAACGCAATAACGGCGGGCGGTGCTCCTGGGCGTTTACTACCATGAGGGTTTCGATTTTGTTTGTATATTCCCTCACATCCGTTTTTTCTTCCGAAGTATCAAAAAAAAGTTCCATGGTAAGGCGCTTCCGTTCCCCCATCGTAAACTGTACCGGAGGGGAGTCTAGCCCAAACACCTCCATCTCTGTCCATGGGGTTTTCTTTTCAATTACGTATTCTTTTGGATTAAAAAGAACCGCAATGTCCTCTCCGGCATCAAGGTTTGTTATTACCGCTTTTTCTAATGCCATCTTTCCCCTCCTTTAATTGCTGTCTACCGTGAGCCCTTCGTGGGCTATTTCTATCCGCTCAAGCGCATACTGGCTCCCCGTGTTTGTTTCCAGCCCGGGGCCTATCCACCGGCACGGAAACGCGCGGAAAAAATTCCACCGCTTTACTTCCTCGTTTTCCATGTTCTTAATGATAATCGATCCGTTTTTCCGCTCAATTTCACCATTCTCCAGCACCGTCTGCTTGAACCAGTCAAACAGCGCGTTATTGAAGCTTATCCCCTTTTCCAGTATAAGGTTCGGGTACCGGGTACGCCCGTAAAATTTGTGGGTGGAGGTGTTGTAGCCCCCTTCCTCTATTTCATAGACGTACGCCTCCGCTTCAAGGCCGTCGCATCTTTGAAACCGCGCGGTTTCTATCCCGTCGATCTCTACCGTAAACAGGTACGCTGTAAACTTTTCTTCACCGGACATAATCTGCCTCCTTACTCTTCTTTAATATATACACTTGCACCGTCTTTTTCCGCAGTAATTGCGATTTGAAAAAATTCCGTAGGCTTTGTAATGGCAAGCCCCACAGAAAAAGTCAGTATCCCCCGATCAATATTCTCTGGCGGGTTTAGCTCCTCGTCGCAGCGGACATAGAACCCCTGCTCTGCGGTGCTCCCGGCCAAATAGCCTTTCATCCAGAGATCAAGCAGAAATCCCGAAACCTGCCGCACGACCCGCTTCCATAAATTTTTATCGTTTGTTTCAAATATGGCCCACTGGGTACCGGCCTTTAGGCTCCTGCAAATAGAAGAAAAAGTCCGCCGCACGTTTATAAAGCGCCAGTTCGGATCGGATGACAAAGTCCTGGCGCCCCATATCTTAATGCCCTTTCCGGGAAAATATTTTAGCAGGTTGATGCCCGCAGGATACAGCATTTCGTATTCTGAATCTTCAATCCTGTTCGCCAGCCCAACTGCGCCATGCAGCATTATATTCGCGGGGGCATGGAATATGCCTTTTTGGCCGTCGATAACTGCAATGGAGCCGCATACTGCCCCTGAAGGCGGAACGCGGACTGTTTTTACCCCCGACGGATCAAGCGGGTCCAGCATGTCTATATACGGGAAATAGGCTGCTGCGCAGGCGCTGTCAACCCGTTTTGCCCAGGAGAGAATTTTTATGCCGTCAAGATGGCCGGGCACATCCAAAACCGCAAAGCGCCCGGAAAAGCGCTCAGCCTGGCTTACCATCGCAGCATAAACCGCAAACATTGCCTGTTCCCGCTCGGAATCGCTTAGCCCCGCCTGAGAATAAAGCCATGACACGTCAGGAACAGAAATAAGGGAAATATCGTCCCTGCTTTCCATGGTGCCAAGGCCCCGGTACTGGTTCGGCCCATTATAATGGCCGATAAAATCCCCGGCGGTCATTTCGGCAATGCCGTCCTTGCCGCCTGACGCGGATATGCCAAATGCCGGCTTTATAATGCCCCTTGCCTTATCCGCGGACACGCTGCAGAGGCGGGAGCGCTCATTTATATAGGAAACAAAATACCTTTCCGATGCGGGGTTCATTGAAAGGTGCAGAAAATTCTCGCGCTGCTCCTTGCAGGAGAGCGATATTGACACATAGGCTTTTTCTATTTTTATTTCGCGGACAGGGTCATGTATCTTCTCAAGCAGTTTTAGCGGCCTGTCGAGGTATAGCTTGTTTCCGTCTTTTCTGCTGACGTTCCTAAAAACTTTCTGCCCTGACAGGCTGATTTGCAGAATGTCATTAGACGCAATATCTTCGCATTTGCTTGCGATCCACATTCCATCTACAGCATCGACGCTGCTTGCTTTTGCTATTTCGTCGGCTTCATGCCAGACATGGGCGTTGATATGGTTCCCCCAGCTGCCTTCCGACAGCGCCTCAAATACTGCTTTTCCGCCCCCGGTGCATTTAATATTAAGCTGCGCCTTCTCTGCATATTTTTCGTTTGCTACGCGCACAATGACACATTCCGCGCCGCCGCATTTAAAATAATTGTATACCGAAAAAGGCAGATTGCCCGCAGTATTAAATGAGCCAAAAATTTTTAAGTAATCGTCAAAGCGCGTAATAGTAACCGGCTTGTGCAGGGGGCCGCGCTCGGCAATGCCTACAAAGCCCGTAACGCACCGCTTGTCGATATACAGGGGATTAAGTATATACTCTTGCGGGGCAACATATATGCCCGGAATTTGCAGATTAGGCACCCTTTTTCTTCTTCCTTTTTTTCTTTATGTTTGGCAGGTAACGGCAGAACGGGCATGAATCCCATGAATCCTTCATCCGGCTGTTGCAATCCGGGCAGCGCCTGCGAGTTATCCCCATACGTTTTCTTTTTATTATTTTTCTTATCAGAAAAAGAATTACCAGGCCGATCAAGACTACCGCCGCTGCGGCTAATATGACCCACCATACCCACCTGGGGATAGGAACTTTTACCGCAGTAAAGGTCTTCTGGCCCCTGCCCGCAGAATCCCGCTCGTCAATTGAAACTTCAAATACATGGGGGAGGTCGTCTGCTTTAAGGCTTCGTACCCTGATATTGATAATGTAAGGCTGGGTAATTTTTCCGGCCAGGCTTCTAAAACTGGCAGGGATATCGGCAAGCCGGGAGGCAAACAGATAAGTGCCCCCGGTCAGGTCTGCCATTTCATTTAAGTTGCTAAGGCTCTGGGTATTAAGAACCCTGATCCCCAGGGCATAAATAGGTACTTCTACTTCCCCCAAAACCACATTGAGCTGTTCTTTTGTAAACCTGCTGTTTTGATCCCGGCCGTCGGATATGATGAGCACGATTCTCCGTTCTGCCCGCCGCCGCTGTACCCTCCGCATGACATTGATAACGGAATCATATACCCTCGGCTGGACAGTGGAAACAGTCACGCCGTTTATAACAGCGGAATCAATAGCGTCCTTTTTAAGTTCCTCAAAAATAATATTTACTTCTTCCCCGATTGTATACAGCGACAGGCTGTCCTTATCTTTCATGGACTCTATAAACTGCAAAATTGCGTTCTTTTGGAAGTCCAGCGGCTCGCCTTCCATTATTCCGCTGTTAGAGAATATAATGCTGTAATCTACGGGCAGCTCCTTCATCGAGAAAGGAGTTATTACGGATCTTCCGGTTTCTTCCAGCGAATCTATACGAAAACTAAACAATCCGGGAGACAGGCCGGTCACCGCTTCTCCCCTGCTGTTTTCAACCAGCGCGTAAATGGTCATATTGGGAAAATCTCTAGAAACGATCTGATCAATCTTTATTGTCAGGGCGGCTTTTTCATCCTGGGCGCTTACATTTTGAATGGCAATAATTACAAAAAACAGCAAAAAGAAGACCCACACCTGCTTGGCTATATAATTCTTCATAATAATCCCTCTTACAGCAACTTAATTTTGAAGGTACTGTCCCCGAACTGAATAATGTCCCCATCAATAAGGGTTGTTTTTATTACATCGGCCCTGTTTACCTTAAGAGGCACCCCGCTGTTCCCCATGTCCACTATGGAACACATGCCGTCGGCGATAACAAGGTACGCCTGCTGGCGGCTTAAACTGGCATTGAGAATCCTAATCTCGCAGTCCACCCCGCTTCCTATAAAAGACTTTCCTTCATGGATGGTATAGACCTTGCCTGCCTTGCCCTCCTCTTTTATATGGACCAGCCAGCCTGAGAGGGGCGCAAGGCATACCGGACAGCGCCTCCATGAGGGATCCATTATGTGTCCTTCGCTGCAATACTTATAACCCATTTCCGTGCCCCATCCTGTCTGCTTTATAGCATCTGGTAAATCCAGATGCTCCCCGAATTATCGCGGCCTTTTTCTCCGATACTGAATTTTACAATGCCCGTATTGTCTTTTATTTCCCCTTCGTCATAGACGACAAACAAATTCCTCCACCTCTGCCTGGTGTCAATTCCGTCAACATCCAATATTTTCATCTCCGTCCCTTCCATGCTTACTTCGACGGAATAATTCCCGTGAAATATATCGGTCCTCC
The DNA here is from genome assembly GCA_031254385.1 of Treponema sp. Next base: position 5,797 of record JAIRUO010000116.1, read on the forward strand.
GTATGATAAGGGTTTTTCTTCCCCTGATTATGTTGCGCAGGTGGAACTGCATCGAGCCGCCTATCCACCTTTTTACCGTATCGTGGACAAGCACGCCGTCGGGATAATAGAACGCCTCATTTGAAGTGGACGGGTGGGTGCCGCCTAAAAGCTCGAACTGGTGGCTTTCTATCGACTCCCTGGAACCCAGGTTGACGGTGTCGACCAGGGTGTACCTGTCTTCCCCAAAGAGCAGAACGTGCGGCATGGCATAACTGATATATTTAATATCGTCGTCGCTTATTTCGTTGGTAATAAGTACCTGCTTAAGGTTTTCCATAATCGCCTTGTGCGATTTGAGTATTAAGTCTATTTCTTCGTATCTGCAGCTGTAACTTTTTATGCGGTCCCCCAATTCATACATGGCGGCCCGCGCAATTTCATAAGCGTTTTTGGAAGTATACAGGCGCCCTTTTTCCTCGTTCTTGCGTTCGTACTCGCTGATTTCAAAAAGTATCTGATGGTCAAAATCAAACAGAGGGGTAATAAGGTAAATCATGTCTTCAAAAGAAATGCCCGCGCACTGGGCGATCATTTTTGCGTTCATTGCGGAATTCTGGAGGTTCCGAAGCGGAACCAGGGGCAGCACTTCGTAGCCTGAGGCCGCCACCGTCAGGGTATAGTCCAGCAGCTCAATAAGAAATTTGAAGAGGTAGGTTGAAACCCCTTTCTTCATCCGGGAAGCAAATGGGACAAAGCGGTAGTCAAGGGTGTTGGGGCCGGGATCGGTAAAGTTTTCATTGTTGCGCACTTCCTGTATATCGCCGCCTTCTTCTTCGACAAGCTGGATGCGGGCAAGCTCTATTTCCAGGTCCGGCTCGTGGATTTCGGCTACTACGTCCAGTTTTACCGTCTCAAGCCGCTTTTGATACCCCTGCAGATCGGGATTGTCTTTGTTCTGATAATACTCATCCAGGCGCTCTTCGTACTTGATGGTAACGTACGCTGTCACAGGGAGCTTGAATTTTTTGGGATCAAGAACCAATACCTGGGGCTCATAGAGAAAAAGCGGCCGCCCCAAGCCGTCCACTGCAATCCCCCGCGAAACAAGCAGGGTGATAAGCCCTCCCCTAGTTTTTTGGGACTGAACCTGCAGGGAATCCAGATAGCCGGCTACAACGCCGAACCCATGAAACAGCCTGTTATAGAGCTGTTCTTTATTAAAGTGGTAATCTTCTACCGCGTTCCAATAGGCCGGCCCCACCTGAAGCCCCGGAAAGAAATTGGCGCGCTTGAAAATTTCGATTTTCTCTTCCATCAGCTTTAGCCCTTAAGTCCCTTTGTGCTTCCTTAGCAATCAGAAATTGATGCTCTCCTCCATATCCATGACCGTATCATCATTAATAACTGTAATGGCCCGCGGTTTTTTCTTTACGGTCTCAAAACTTATAAAGGCCATAGTATGAACAGGTTTTTCCAATTGTATGATAAGCGACAGGCGCTGTATCAGCGTGTCGGAAAACTTGCTCCGCAAAACCGGAAAGTGAATGGTAAACGAATTCTTTTTATCATCTGAATCTATAAGGTTGGATTCGGCTTCTGCATTTTCTTTTATCAGCATTGCGGAATAGGGTATAGCGCCTTCAATAATCTCCGGCACAACCCCGGATACTATGGCCAGATGCGCCCGCAGCCCCAGGGCGGTTCCCCGGTAGCGGTAAAGCGGGATAGCGTATTGCAAGAAACGCCGTACCTCATCCTCCCCTCCCAGGGTATCCAGATGAATTCCAAGCCAGTCGGCAAGAACCGGAAGGAAACTTGCAGGGCTTTCCATGGGCCTAAAATACTCGTGCATATTGTCGAGCGCAATAGTGGTATCATTCATGATATGCTGAAATACCATCAGGTAGCCCCGTAAAAATTCGTTGCTCTGGTAATTTGACGGCAGGTGCCTTATGGGGTTGCCCGAGGACGCTTTTAGCTCAATTAATCCCCGGCCCTCATTGTAGCTGCTTTCAAGAACGGTAAAGCGCGGGTAAGGGGATTCGATATAATGAATATCAATTTTTTCTTCGTCTAATTGGGGGAAGTCCGACAGTATTTTCTTTCTGGCCTGATAAATATCAAGCCCTGCATAGCGGGATTTAATGCTCCTCTTTGTCAATGCAATTTTCATAGGATTAGAGGAATTATTCCTGCCCCCCTTCCTTTTGTTTATACAGGCTCATGTCTTCGTACAGCCGGGGAAGGCTTATCACTGACTGGGCGCCGCATTGAGGGCACCTGGTGGTGGTCTGGGTATCGGCTTCCCCGTTCATTTCTTTATAGAGCAACTGAAGGTACAGGAAGTCGGCCTCATAAAGGGCCTCTATCATTTCCGTGCTTACCGGCTTTAGGGCATCAAAATCTTCGATTACCCTTGCAAGGAGCATAATATCCCGATAACGGGTATTCATGCCCACATCGTCCGTCCCCTGTATCTCAAGCTCATCCAGCGTGGTGGCCAGGCGAATATGCCCTTTCCGGTAGACTTTCCCTTCCCATGCTAGGCCCAGAGGAAGGTGAAAGGCCGCGCCGGCATTATTCATTGGTTCCCTCTTTGTATTCTGACAGCTTCCGGCTCTTCCTGCTCATAAAAGGACGGTTTTGTTTCCCGGTCCAGCACTACGCCCAGGCTTTCTTCCAGATCCTTGGTTAAATCAAGGCATGTCTTCCCTTTTCCATCCAGGACATTGATGGTTACGGTCCCGTCATAGGCAATCTGTATATCCAGCTCCTGCTTTTTTGGCATTGCGGCTCCTAATTAAGAGAAATGCCCGACCCTTTGATCGTCATATCCTTGTCGGTATTTATTTCCAGTCCATCTTTTGCGTCAATCTGGTACTCTTCTGCGCTTATGTTTACCTGTTTATCACTGGTTATGGCCACTTCTTCCGCTTGGATAGAAAGAGCCCCCTTGGAACTTATTGTCAAATCAATTTCGGTGCTTAGGGAGACCAGTTCATCTTCTGCGCTGAATTCAAACCGGGATTTGCTGTCTGCGGTAATCAGCTGGATTTTTTCCGCGCCGTCGGTGTCGTCAAATATAAGCTGGCTTCCGGATCTGCTTTTAAAGAATCTAAGGGAATTGTTCCCGTCGCTATTCAGATCCGCGTCTGCATTTTCTCCGGTTTCCGGGGGAGACACTTCGTTGGACCAGATAGTCCCGATTACGACTTTCCGGGCATCCATGGCATCCAGAGAAACAACCAGCACCTGATCATCTATATCCGGCAGAAAGCTTAGCCCCGTATCGCTGCTCCCGTAGGGGGTCAGTACGGGTATCCAGTCGGTTACTGCTTCCTCTTCTTCCCCTTCTCTGGCTGCCTTGACCCGGTGCAGCCCGTCAGGGTCAGCATTGTCAGTTACCTTGGCCCAATAGAAATGCGGAACCATATTACCCCCCTTAGCATGCCCATTAAATAATACCATTCGTATGTAAAAAAAACAAGAAAAAGTTTTATTTTTTAATTTTTTTTCGCCTTGCCAGCGCCCCCAGAACATGGTAAAATATACCCAAAAGGCGGTAATATGTCCGAAAACAAGCGCTTAGTGCCCGTCTGCATTATCTACGTGGACGGAAACCGCCTTGACACCGCCTGCGAAGGCGCATTCCGCTCCCTCAAGGTATTCGACCTCCTCAACAAAATAAGCGAATGCTCCATCGCCTTCGACTGGAGCGACCT
>JAIRUO010000136.1 GCA_031254385.1 Treponema sp.
GAAGCGGCCAGCCACGCAAAGAGCGACTTCCTTTCCAGAATGAGCCACGAAATACGCACCCCCATGAACGCGGTAATAGGCATGACTCAGATTGCCAGAAGCTCTACAGATATGCAAAAAATTCTTAGTTGCCTGGAACAGGTTGAAAATTCGTCTAATCATCTTTTGGGGGTGATTAACGACATTCTTGACTTTAGCAAAATTGAATCGGGAAAAATGATCCTCGATCTTACAGAATTTTCTATTACCGCAGACCTCGATTTTGTAATTTCAATGATGCACCCAAAAGCCCAAGAAAAAAATATAACAATAAATCTTTTGGTTGATAATATTAAAAATGACAGTCTTTACGCGGATTCCTTAAGGCTCAACCAGGTACTCATAAACCTTCTGTCCAACGCAATTAAGTTTTCTCCGCCCGGTAGCGAAATACAGGTGAATGCACGGGAACTTGGATCTGAAGATGGTTTAAGTATTTATAGTTTTGAAGTAATTGATCACGGAATCGGCATTAGCGAATATCAGGCATCAAAACTGTTTAGGCCTTTTGAACAGGCTGACGGGGGAATTACGCGAAACTACGGCGGCACTGGCCTTGGGCTCGCTATCAGCAAAAACCTTGTGGAAATGATGGGAGGAAAAATCAGCCTTGACAGCAAAGAAGGAGAAGGCAGTTGTTTTAGCTTTACCATTCATTGCCCGTCCAAACCCACTTTGGAAGAAAGGGCAGAAACCGACACTGCGTCGACAGAAAACCCAAGTTTTGATTTCGCCGGGAAACGCTGCCTTGTGGTTGATGATATAGAAATTAACAGGGAAATAATTTTGGAGCTTTTATCCGACACAAATCTGGTTCTGGAAACGGCAGAAAACGGAAGAGAAGCTATGGAAAAATTCAAATCAAGGGAAGAGGGTTATTTTGACATAATACTGATGGATATGCAAATGCCGATTATGGACGGCTGTTCCGCCACCAGAGAAATCAGAGCCATAGAAGATAAGCGTTCTGCGGCCCACGGCAAACCAGAAACCAAAAAAACCGTTCCCATTATTGCAATGACCGCCAATGTCATGCAGGAAGACATTCAGATAGCCCTGGATTCCGGCATGAACGCTCATCTTGCCAAGCCCATTGAACTGGAAGTAGCTCTTAGGACTATCCAGGAGCAGTTAAGAGGAATTAGGGGTTAGGATTTAGATAGAGACATTTCACTGACTTTTGAGATATCAAGGCCGGACAGTTTCGCGGTCTGTTCCACCGAAAAACCTTCCTTGAGCATATTTTGGGCTATCTCGGCGGCTTTCTTTCCCTGCCCTCTGGCTTCTCCCCTCGCTTCCCATTTGGCGGTTAATCCTGCTTCCTCAAATACTTTGTCCCGTGTTAATGCGGATCTGCTCATCTTTAATACCTCCTGTAAATTTTCTGCATTCGCTTTTGTTATGACATCAAGGTATGCCTTGAGCCTCGCTGCCTTCCCCTGATTCTCTGCCTCCGCCGTTACCTGATCTAGCTCTGTTGCTCCCAGCCGACTGTCCAAACCCCTTAGCCACAGGTTCTCTTCCGCAGACAGCTGCCGGCTGTCTATTATCTGGATTGGCAGTATATCCCCCTTTATACTGTATATCCCTGGCTGTTTTTCTTCAACTGTATATCCGCGTGTTTTCTGCAAATGCGTAAGAAGAACCCTTGGATGTCGGCTTTCCACAAAGGTCAGCGTCAGTTCATTTATATCCGCCTTGTTCAATACCGTATATAGGCAGGCATACCCGTAAACCAGATAAAAATCTCTTACCGAGACATAGTCCTCAGGGCTTTTATACTCCACAATGTTTTCTTTCTTGAAGATAGCGGCAATATTCTTTTTGATGGGGATATCCACAGACTTCTTGATAATGACCACATCAATGCGCAAAGGTTCAGAAGTAAGCTGGTACTCGGGAATGAACTGGAGTATATTGCTGTACTCCTCCAGTTCCAACTGAATAGCCTCAAAAAAGGCTGGATGCCAGCTTAAACGGTTATTATCCCGGTTTTGTTTATCGCTCATATATGCCCATGTCCTATTACGGTGCTAGGATGCAGGGCGCTTCAAATGTGTGAGGAATATCCGATAATGTAACCATGACTTATTGCGAAACAAACAATCTTAAGGTATAATATAGAAAATTTTGTTCAAAAAGAGGTATGTCATGGCTTACAAAATAGCAGATAGTTGCTCAAACTGCGGTTCATGCGACAGCGAATGTCCGGTAGAGGCGATTTCCGAAAAAGACGGAAAACGCTGGATCGACCCGGAAAAATGCTCAAGCTGCGGCGCTTGCGCAGCGACTTGCCCTGTGGAAGCAATTTCTGAAGCTTAAGACTCAGGCCACCAACCCTGCCGCAAAACGGACGGGGTATGGTTGCTTCGGCAGGGCCAAAGCCTTGCCTTTTTTTTGTTTGCTTCTTTTTATACTATCATCTGCGGAAGCGCAGGAGGGTGGTTCTACCTTGCCCATGATCCAAAGGCTGGATACACGGGACCTGGCCTTTGCCCAATATATTGCGGATGTTGAATCAGGACGGCAGCAGGTTTTTATCCGGGACAGCCGGAGGATCTCCGACGAAAGAATTGCGGAAAACCTAACTATATATCTCTATACGCCAGGCCCGGCTGAAGATCTTTTACGCCTGGCTGCCCGGTGCAACATTCCTTATAGCGCTATAGCGACTATCAACCGACTTCAGAACCCAGGAGATATGAGTCCGGGAAAAATCCTGCTCCTCCCTTCCATGCCCGGGCTTTTTATTCCGGAAAACCCGGAAAACGATTTGGAAAGGCTGCTCTATTCATCCAGAAATAATGAAGGCATTATGCTTACTGTAAATAACGGGAATACAAGCCAGCGTTACCTTTTCCTGCCGGGAGGGGATTTTAGTCCCACAGAAAGGGTTTTCTTCCTTAACAGGGGTTTTTACTTCCCTTTAAGGGATTTTAGAATAACTAGCACCTTTGGGCCGCGAATAAACCCTGTAACCGGTAACTACAGCAATCATCAGGGCCTGGACTTGGCTGCCCCGGAAGGGACTCCGGTATATGCGGCACGGGAAGGAAGGGTCATCGAACAGGGGGAAGATCCCGTTTATGGTCGATATATTATTATCACTCATAATGACAACTGGGTCAGTCTATACGGCCATCTTTCAAGAATCGAAACGACCTTGCAACAACAGGTCAATTCCAGTACCTTGATAGGAAGGGTTGGATCTACGGGACAATCAACTGGGCCTCATCTACACTTTGAGCTCAGGCAAAATGGTGTATCTCAGGATCCGCAACGCTTATTACGGCTCTTTCAGAGCAATTAACAAAATTGAGAAGATAGGATGAAATTGCGACTTTACTTAATTATTACATTTCTCGTTCTGTGTATGAATGTGAAAGCTGAGTCCATTAGGGTCATTATAGCCGGAATAGCGGAAATATCCCCGGACAGACCCGAAGGAACTACGATTTCGCTTACTTACCTGGATTCTGCCTTGATACGGCTAAGGGGGGAAACTCGTTTTCTCCGGGGGATTCAGCTTGATCTTACCGCCCCCCAGGGTTTTCTTGCGTATAGGGGCAGTCTGGCATCGGTGTTATATGCGGGCTTGAACGCAAATCCTTCAACTGGAATCGCGGATCTGGAAGCGCAGCAGTTAAGTTCAGAGACGCTTCCAAACAGAATCCTTAACACCTGGATTATTCCAGTGCATCCGGCCCACGGCCTTAGAAGCTCTCCCTATGTAACAATACCTACAGGTGTGGTCAATCCAAGCTCTTTTCCCATGATTTTCCGCCTTATGCCAGTTATCAAAGGAATAACCCAGGAATTGGAAAGAATGGTTTTCCAGCTCCAAATCAGGCCAATTTTAAGCGATGAAGGCGCGATTAGGATAAATTTTATATATCCGGATCAAATACCCGTTAGACCGGTTATTGTTCTAATTGATGATGAGCTTATTGTTAATCCCCTTGAGGCGCTATTCCTTAGAGAGGGGGAGCATAACCTGGTAATTCTTTCTGATGATTACCGCAATCAGAGCAGGCGTTTTATGGTAGAAAGGGCCAGATTCCTGGATCTGACAGTGGAACTCCAGGATCCGGCGCCCCTGCTCATTTTTGAACACCCGGAAGGCGCACGGGTTTTTGTGAATAATATAGAGGTAGCCAATACTTTGGCGCCTTATCCTGTAGCGCCGGGACAGCACGAGATACGTTTTCAAATGAGCAATTATTCCATTATACGGCCTATTACCGTACAAAGGGGAAAAACCTACCGTATAGCCCTTTCTGTAGACGTAGACATAACAGAAAATGATTGACGAACAGAGCGAGACCGCGCCCGTGCTTGCACGGGCATGGTCGAGCGAGTGAGGAAAAATAGGGGTATCCCCTTTATTAAATAAACGCCAATACTTACGGTTTTCTCAAGAATTCTACACATAAATCCGATATATAAAGTGTCGGGTCTATAGTTCCCCTCCCAAATCACTATAAATCCGATATGCCTCAAGGGCGGAGCCTGCTGTATTTATACTGCAGGCTTTTTTTATTCACATGCTTTAGGCGGCAGGGACGCCGCTGAATGAAGGCTTTAGCTGACAAACGCATAGCGTTTGTCGAGGCTAAAAATCAGCATGGATGACGCCACGCCGCCGAATGGCGGCGCTTATATACATTCCTATCGGCAAACGGCTCGAAGGGACGTATGCCGTTTTTATGCCCATTGACAAAAAACGGCCAATCCGCCTAAACTAATATCATGGCAAGATCTGGTTTATCGTTAATAGTAGCCATACTTATTCGGCTTTTCGCG
>JAIRUO010000023.1 GCA_031254385.1 Treponema sp.
TGGCCCTGGCTCGCGGTTTTTATCCTGGTTTCTTTGTATGCGGATACTGCATTGGTATAGGCCAAATTGCCCCCCTGCTTATAGACTTCCGCTTCATATATCGGCATACAAAAGATTAACTTTAGCGATTTTTATACTTTTTAGGCAGGAAATACTTATTGCACTGTTTCCAGTTCCATCCCACTAAAAATAAAGACTTCGGGGCGATATTCAAAGTGCATGGTATCATAATAGGTCCACTTGCCTCCCCAGGCAAAACCGTGTGCTTCAAAGGTCTTTATTACCGAATCGGGCGGATGATAGCGGTCCGTATAAGGCACATTCCACCAGTCCCTGCCGCTTTGGGCGGCCCATTGCCAGTAAGTTTGCTTGCCGCCTAGCGATTTGGGAAGAATGTCAATGGCTATGCCGTAAGAATGGTTTGATCTTGACTCGCTGTTGGCGACGTTGCGCCAGTTCCAGCCAGTCATTTCCCCAATGCCGGTTATCCATGATTGCACCTGGGGATCAGCTTCAGCAAGCGCCATAATGCGTTTCTCGACCAGGGAAAGGATTTCCGCAATGCCGGAATGAACCACCACGGTCTTTCCAAGGAAACTGACAGACTTTACCCGTTGGGAGGATTCAGCGCGGGTGCTTGACTGCCAGAGGGCTTCACGGAAATGATTGGAACGCTCGCGCTGCGGCGGTCTGGGCGCATCGCTGTTATTGTTGGTGTTATTGTTGCGGTTCAAACCCATACTGCGGTAACGCTCGGACTGCTCTGGCGTGGGCTCTATCCAAGGGGGCAGATCTCTCTGGTAATTGTACATGCCGACAGAACCGGTAAACTCATCGACCCGCTCCATCAGTGCTTCGGGAAGCATCCTCCCTCCGGCATAATAAAACCAGACGCCGTCCATGAGGACAGCCCAGTCATCATTACGAAACTCGGCTTTTTCTATACGCCCGGGATACGCTGCGGCCAGGATCTTTATTACCAGTTCAGCAGTGCTAGGCCCTGTTTCTTCCGGCACTATTTCTTCTTCAATTTCTACAGCCTCAATTTGAAGAGGCTGAATTTCTGTGTAAGTTAGGGCAAAGATGATGCCCCCTGCCAAAACGAGGCCGGCGGCAATTATTATAACAATTGGCCGAAACATTTTGTTCCTTATAATTTAGTTATTCTATTACATCAATGGATAAACAATCAACATACAGCAGAGTAACAGGGCATTAACCTTCGCCTAATTTAAACGTTCTTCTTCAATGTCTCTTAAGATATCTTCAGGTAAACCATTAGTCTCAAGTTCATTCTCAAAATAAGCCTTCAAAAAAATGTCTTCCGCTTCCATTATAATATTTCTAATATTAGTGCTTCCTTCATGCGTCAGTTCCCATGTTCTTAAGGTAATTAACGGTATATAATCAATTTTTGCAAGAATTGATTCCCCTTGCTTTTCAAAAACAACAACTATATTGCTGCAATTATTCCGGCAGGTCATAGCGTCCAAATCAACTATCCATTCACCATTTTCTACCGAAATCATGTTTCTACCCTTCATATTTAAAGATACGTTTTTGTAATTTGGATTTCCACAAAATATGCGCATTTTTTTCTATTTAATTGGGTAAATTAAGCAGGCAACAAGAGGTTAAATTTCTGCTAGGGCTTTGCGGAGTTCTTCCCGGTCTATGCCCCAATTTCTTCCAAAGCGTTGAAGGAGCCTGTCTGACAATTCCATGAACTGCCAAAATACAGGTACGCCGACAGGAACATGGCGGCCTATCTGATTTTTGAAATGATTGCGGTTTACAAGGAGCTCCCAGAACCGTGCAAAATTCTTAATCCTGTCCATCTCTTTTAAGGGGATAGCCGAAGTTTCAATTACTTCATAAGGCGGCTCTGCAGCATACCTCATGCCATAAGAATCTGTGTGGCGCTCCAAGGGCGTTCCGGGAAGGAGCTTTAGGATTCCAAGCTGAATTTCCATAGCTAAGCCTTTGGCTGCGCCATAAGCCATGCTTTTAGACGAAGTCATGGCCAGCCAAAGCCTATCAAAGCCTCTTCCAAAAGATGCTATATCTTCCCCAGGCAGGCCGGCAATAAGATCAACATGAATAATGGCATTGGTCTTTTCGCAGAGAAAGGTTAGAACTTCTAAAGCATCTTCCGTTTTGCCAATGCGGTTAATGGTAGAAGCTGTAACAGGGTTTAGGGTTTGTATTCCTAGCTCAAGGCGCAGGCTCCCAGCCGGAAAACGGCTAAACGCATCGCTCAGTTCAGGCGTAACATTAATAGGCACAATTTCAAAATGAACGCAAAGATTCTTGTCTTTGCCATTAACGCGATCCAGAAAAAACTTTGCTATTTTTACAGCGCGGCCAGGGTTTAAGTTAAAGGAACGATCCAGGAACTTTATTGTATGCTCTTGTGCCGATAGCCTTTTCAGCAGTTTTTCCATATCTCCAAGAAAGGCTTCCAAAGGGAATTCCCTTACTTTTCCTTTATCCAAAGCACTAAGGCAAAAATCGCAATTAAAAGCGCAGCCCCGGCTGGATTCCACATAAATAAGCCTCTGGCTCAAATCATCATCTGTGTAAAGATGGTATGGCGAAGCAAGGCTGGAAAGATCCGGCAGTCGTCCTTGAATGAAACGGGCGTCCGGGACAGGCGTGTTTTCGCTGCCTTTTTCCAAAAGACTTTCGCAAAGCTCCCTGAAAGCGTCTTCCCCTTCGCCTTGGATCACATAGTCAGCGTAGCGAAAGATTTCAGCATTTTCGGGCAGCCAGGAAACTTCCGGGCCCCCTAGAATTACCCAGGGACGCGGAGACCTGCGCCATTTTTCATGCAGGGCCTTTAGCAGATCAAGCGTGGCTTTATGGTTCCAGATGGAAACTGAAAGGCCCATAATCCGGGGACTGGCGTTAATGATGGCTTCGATCTTTTCCTGTTCCTTCTGGCGCAGGGCAAATTCCAGAATCAAACAGCGGTCTTTTAATGCACCCAAATTGGCCTTGAGCAGGCGAAGCGCAAGGGAGGGATGTATCCACTTGGCGTTTATTGTCGCCAGCAATATGTCAAAAGCCATAAATTAGAACCAAGGCAGACGTTGAGCAGCTTCCGCAGCACTGATTCTCCCTTCAAACAGGTTCATTAATTCCTCACTAAAATCGAAGGCCACAGGCCCGGCCTGCGGCCCGGAATAGTCCCGGATTAGATTTCCAGAAATATACAGTTCCTGTGCCTTGGAATAAAAAGGATCAGGGCTGAACATGGGATTATTGTTCTCAGGAATTGCCCATCCGTGCGCAAGCAGAGGGCTGTGTTCAGCCAAAAAATCAATGAAGCGCCGACTATCTTCTTTAAGGGCGCTGTTCCTGTTTATCGCCAGATTCCAGCCGCTGCTGTCAAAGATTGGCCTTCCCTGATAATTGTCAGGTACGGGAATCGCCGTATAATCCAATGCGTCTCCAAGGCCGGACTTGAGCAGTTCCATGTCTTCTGCGGAACCAATCATAAACGCGGTTCTGCCATTTAGAAAAGCCTCTCTCTTTTCGTTTTCGTCCATGAAAACAGTGCCTGGCACCTCATTATAAAGCGTAACAAAGAATTCCAGGGTTTCTCTTAAAGCGCTTATTTGCGTGGATGTTGGAAGTGCAATTCCTGCGGCCCAGATCCAGGAATATAGGTCCCGAAAAGGATTTTTGCCGCCAGCATCTTCCAAGGCAAAGGCTATTGCGTAAATGTTCGCATCGGGTTGATTCACCGCCCTTGCCTGGGTTAAGAATTCGCTTCTGGTCTTTGGAGGGCCGGAAAAACCGGCTTGTTTTAGAAGTTCGATATTATAGAAGAGAGGATAGAAAAATCGCAAAATAGGAAATTCATCCGGCTCAATTTTCTCTTCTTTTACTAGTTCAGAAATCCAGAGCGGGTCTATGGCGATTATGTCGCCTTCAATACTATTAGTTTCTATACTGCTAAAAAGCATTTCCTTTATTTCGCTATAGGTTTTATAAACCGCGATAATTTCTGTCTCAGGATATTGAACATTATATTCATCAATAAGACTGAGTATCATTTCTTCTTTACTTTCCCAGCTATGAACAAAAACCAGTACTGGCGCAGTAACAGTAAGTTCCGCAGCAGTCTTATTCGTAAGCCTTACAAGAGAAAAAACCAGTACCGCCACGGCAAGGGCCATAAGTATAAGGTCTTTGCGCAGCATGAGGAATCCGGCTGGTTTTTGCCCTATTTTCAACATAAACTCCCTATTTATTAAGACCTCGACTTTTTGGCTATAATATATTACATATTTTATATGCCACGCTTACTTAGAAAGCTGCTGTCAATTCTCCATTTGCTCAAACCCAAGATTTCCAGCCCGGATAAAATAATAGAAGAAAAGTGGATTGCGGATTTTAGCAAACCAAAAACTGTCCGTTTTGACATTAAATCAGAAACTCCTTATGACGCCAATCTCCGCAAATTCGATTCCCGCCACTGCTTTGCCCTTGCGATGAAAAAAATCAACTGCATAGCCTGGGTGGATGCGCCGGATTTCTATTACCGCGATCTAATAATAGAGGCAAAGATGCTTATTGACAACCGTGGAGGCTATTCAGCAGGGGGTATATTGTTCCGCAAGCTGGACGACCGGACTTATTATTCTTTTCTGATTTCCAGCAAAGGCTTTTTTAGGCTTGATGTGGTAAGAAACGGTATGCCATTCCCGCTAATAGGCTGGACTGAAGTCCCCGATGCAGCCGCTGCAGAAATCGCTGGTTGTCATAGCGTGAATTTTTCGATTATAGCTTATGGCGATAATATCATTATTTTAATCAAGGACACTTGGGCTGCAGAAATTAAAGATTCATCGATTCAGGAAGGCTCTGTTTCTTTTGCCGCAGCTTCCTACGAAGATGATGCTCTACCCGAAGTGAACGGATCGGACAATCTTAATGCCGAAGAAGCTGCTGCTCAGGGCTCTGGCTATGGTAAAGATTCCGTCCTCTTGCTGGCTCCCTGGGCAGAAGGCAGCATAAACCCGTATTATGCTGAAATTTTTCTTGAAGCCCTGACTATAGATTCCCGTTTTTCTGAAATTTCCGCACTGTTTGAAAAATGGAAAGACAGTCCATTGATAGATCCCCAGTGCCATTATCATCTGGCCGAGACCTTTGCCGCCATGAACCAGCCTAACGCTGCTATGATTCAGTTAAAAAAGTCCTGGGAAGCGACAGGACATAGAAAAACCCAAAAGGAACTACTCCTTGCGGGTCGGCTTGCCTGGTCGCTGAAACTATACGCAGAAGCCGAAACCCATATCAGCGCCTGTTTCCAGGCCGGTGTGAATAGCCCCGAAGGGAAAGAATCTTTAACCGAAATGGCCAAGATTCTCTATACCGGGGAACGTTTTCTGGAATTAAAAAAATTCTGCGTGCAGGCTGTCAAGCTCAAGCCAGATGATCCCATACTCTTGAATTTTAGGGGTCATGCCCTTTGGAACCTTAAAGAATTTGAAAAGGCCGCGGCGGTGTATGACAAGGCCTTTAAGCTGGACAAGAAAAACGGCCTTGTGGCTAAAAATGCCGCCAATGTCTATGAAATCATGGGCATGAAAAAGGAGGCCCTGGATCGCTATTTGGCTGCATGCAAGGCTTTTCTTGCGGAGGATAATTACGCAGATTTGGGCATTCTGGTTCCCAAAATTCTTATGTTGGGCAAAACTAATTCTGAAGCTCACGGGCTAGCGGCTAAATGGGCTTTTGGCGTTGAAGATTGGGTAATGGCGGAAAAAGAAATTAAAACAGCCAGGGCCCTTGAAAAAAAGAACCATGCCTCCCCCGATCCGGCTCTTGTCTTCCTGGAGGCGATTCTTCTAATCCGGGACGGAAAACGGAAACAGGCCCTGCCCCTTCTTGAAGAAGCGGTTTCTCTTGATAAAGATTATGCGCTTTTCCGTTTTAGGCTTGCGGAGACCAGGTTCCTGCTGGACAGTGATCCAAATGATCCCCAATTAAACGCCGATTTGCAGGCAGCCCTTGCCCTTGATCCCAAGGACGGCTGGATAAATAATTTTGCCGCTCAGATAAATCTGGCAATGGGGAACCTGGAAGCCGCTTCCGATTATATTAAAAAAGCAGCTTCTGCCTTGGGCGATGAGCCCGCAATCACAATGAACAGGGCTGTACTCCTAAGCCGCCAGGGTTCTGTTGACGATGCTCTAAAGCTGCTTATCATAGACGGCGATGATCAGGGCGTGTTTGCCAACTGTGCCGGCAACATTCTATTTGAAGCAAAACGTTTTGAAGAAGCTGACGCTCAGTACCGTAAAGCGCTTTCCGCAGCTCCCAATAATATTGAATTTCTTTCCAACCGGGCCTTATGCCTTATTGAGCTTGGGCTTTATGGCGAAGCGGACACGCTTTTAACCAGAATTCACAGTACGGCGCCCAGCCCTTGGGTACTGGAACAAATAAGCTATGTTGCCTCTAAAAAAGGTGAGTATCTCCGTGCTGAATCGGCCTGCCGCTCTGCGCTGGAAATTGATCCCAATCATGCGCCTTCCCTGCTTTCCCTGGGATGGACGCTTGTTAATCTAAGGCGCATTACCGAGCTTGACAAGATTCTTGCTGTTCTGGACAGCATGGAACTCCCGGATAATTTGAAACAAAGCAGGGCTGATCTTGCAAAGCGTTACGATGAATTTATTAATATAACAATAACCTGCAACACTTGCGACCGAAAATGGAAAGTCCCAAAAGAAGCGGTACCCGTGCCCGGTATGCGTCTAATGGCCATGCCGCCCGATGATCTTCCGGCAGGCACCTGTTCCGCCTGCGGCAAAACCTGGTGCATAGGCTGCGCCAAAACAAGCCTGGATGACACAGGCCGTTTTGTCTGTAAACATTGCGGCCTGCCCTTAAAGCTTTCAAACGAGGGTCTTAAAAAGCTTATTTACGACTGGGCAAGCAAAAGCGGCATTACCCGCAAGAAAGGCAGGAAGAAAGGGAGTTAGGGAATAGGGGGTTAGGAATCGTTATTCGAACTATTGTGGTACTACCCGAAAGTACCGCTATACTCCAAATTCCAATCCCCTAGTCCCCGTTCCCCCAGTCCCTATCTCCCTTACCCCCTAACTCCCTAATCCCTAACTCCCTAACCCTGTCCATAATACGCGTCAGGCCCATGTTTGCGTTCCCAATGTTTTTTTATCAGGTGTTCGGGCAGGGGAGCCGCATTGGGATCTAGCGAAAGAGTCAAATGCGCCATTTTGCAGATTTCTTCCAGGACTACCGCTTGATGAACAGCTTTGGCAGCGGTTTCTCCCCAGACAAAGGGGCCATGACCAGCTACTAGCACCATGGACATGCGGAGAAGGTTCCTGTTCTGCTTTATTAAAGAGCCTATTATGAGTTTTCCGGTTTCAAGTTCATAGTTGCCTTTAACTGCTTCTTCGCCCATGATTGCGGTACAGGGAATTTCTTCTGGGCCGTAGTCCGCGTGGGTGGTTCCGAATACGGGAACGGGCCGACGGGCCTGGGCAAAAGCAACGGCATAAGGAGAATGGGTGTGGCAAATGCCGCACATGGCAACTTTGCATCCAAAAGCCTGATGAATAAATTCATGGTAAAGCACGCGGTGGGTTTCCGTATCAGATGACGGTTTTAATTTTCCGTCAACTACCTTTCCTTCAACATCAACTATCACCATGTCCTCAGGCTTTAGTTCTTCGTAGACAACGCCCGAAGGCTTTATGGCAAAGATAGCCTTGTCCGGATCAAAGGCAGAAACATTACCCCAGGTAAAGATTGCAAGGTGATATTTCTTAATTTTCATGTTTGCCTCGTAAGCTTCTTCCCTTAGGGTTTTGTATTCATGACTCATTATTATTCTCCTTGGAGCTCAGAAGTTTTTTGCTCTACAAATGCGCCGAGTTTCTTGTATTCCTGGTAGAGTTTCCCGTAAATACCGGCTTCTCTGGGCAGTGGATTATAGGTTTTCTCAATAGGCGAGCAAAGGGCCTTTTGCGCTGTTGGAATATCAGGGTACAGGCCAGCGACAACGGCGGCAAACATTGCCGCACCCAGGGCAACGCTCTGATCCCCTGCTGGTATGCTGATGGGCATATTGAGCACGTCAGCCAGTATCTGCATTACCATGGGCGATTTTCTTGCGACCCCGCCTATTCCGATTATGCCTTCAATGGCGACCCCTTCGTCCCTTAAGCGTTCCACTATGGCCCTTGCGCCAAAAGCCGTGGCCTCTGTCAGGGCCCGGTAAAAACGGGGAGCGTCAGTGCCCAGGTTCAATCCCGTTATCGCACCCCTTAAAAGCTGGTTCGCGTCTGGGGTGCGCCTTCCGTTGAGCCAGTCCAGGGCTGTTAAGCCTGTAGCGCCTGGCTCAATTAAGGCGGCAGCTTTTTCCAATTCCGGGATTATTTTTTCGGATAATTCACTGGCGATTTTTCCCTTAAGCCCGTCATCTATGCCTTCAATGCCTGGGAGCAGGGTTTCGATGGGCCAGGAAACCAGTTGCTTGAACCAGGCAAACACATCGCCAAAGGAGCTCTGACCGGCTTCGTAGCCTATCATGCCGGGTATTACCGATCCATCAACCTGGCCGCAGATTCCCGCCACAAGTTTTTCTTTACCGGCTTTAGAGGCGACAATAATGTCGCAGGTGGAAGTACCTATTACCTTGACCAGCCATCCCTGTTTAACGCCGCCGCCCACCGCGCCCATGTGCGCATCATAAGCGCCTACTGCGACTGGAATCCCCACAGGAAGACCTAAGCGTTCCGCCCATTCGGCGCTTAAGGCACCGGCGCTGTTATCGCTGGTAAAGGTCTGAGTTCCCAGGCTTTTTCGTATTTTTACCAGCCGGGTATCCAGTTGGGAAAGAAAGCCCTCAGAAGGATACCCCTTAAAAGAAGCATGCCACATAGCCTTATGCCCCATGGCACAACGGCTTCTTTTAATATCATTAATTGATGAAACTCCGGTCAGCAGGGCGGTCATCCAGTCGCAGTGTTCTATAAAGGTGGCTGCGCTATCCGCGATTTTGGCATCTTCATCATAAATCCTGAGTATCTTTGACCAGAACCACTCGGCGGAATAGATTCCGCCTTCGTACCTGGTATAGTCTTCCCCGCCCCAGGTTTTTGCCAGATGGTTTATCTTTGCCGCTTCTGCAGTGGCGCTATGATCCTTCCAGAGTACAAACATGGCGCTAGGGTTTTCCGCGAATTCCGGGAGCATGGCCAGGGGCGTCCCATGCCCATCAGCGGCGCAGGGTGTGGAACCCGTGGTATCAATGGCAATGCCCTTTATCTTAGCGGCAATGTCCCCTGCCTTTGAGACAGCCTCCCGTACAGTGCCTTCCAGGACATCTATGTAATCTTGCGGGTGCTGGCGGAATTGATTTGCAGCGCTGTCGCAAAAAAGCCCCTTATTCCAGCGCGGGTAGTTCATTACCGATACGCCGGCTTGACTGCCATCCGCAGCGTCGATTAATACGGCCCTGCATGAATCTGTCCCGTAATCCAAGCCAAGAACAAAAAAATCCCCTTTTTTCAGCGCCATAGTTCCTTCCTTATATAACGATATGTATTTTAAGAGAGCGAAAGTGCTTTGTCAAATTCTTTACGATTTTCTTTCTAAAATGTTGACCCGTCGCCCGCGCTAGCGGGCATATAAAAAATTCTTTAAAAGAGCCAACCCAAAGGGTTGACAGAACAGGATTCATGCGGTAAACTATACTTGTATATATGTAAACGCAGTTAAGCTGAATCCCGGCAAAGCCGGGCAGGAGAGTGAATGGCGGATATTAATAACAAGGCTCCGGCACTTGTCAAAAGAAAAACCCATTATTGGCAGCGGGCGTGGATGCTCTATGTGTTACTAGTTCTTCCCATAGCCTTCTTTGTAATATTCCGCTATGTCCCTATGGTCAACATAGTAATGGCCTTTAAGGATTACAATATATTCTTTGGGGTCTGGAATTCAGAGTACTCCCCCTGGGTTGGTTTTCAGTGGTTCCAAAGGGCTTTTGAGTCCAGGGATTTCTGGCTCGCCGTCAAGAACACCTTAGTTTTGAATGGACTTGATCTGCTTCTGGGCTTTCCCGCTCCAATAATTCTAGCCCTGATATTGAATGAAGTTGTCTTTAAGCGTTTCAAAAAAGTAACTCAGACCATTATATACCTTCCGCACTTTTTATCCTGGATTATCGTTTCCAGCATTGTCACAAAGCTCTTAGCGCCCAGCACCGGGGTTGTGAATATTACTCTGGGAAATACCTTTGGAATTGGCCCTATAGACTTCCTTATAGATAAATTCTTGTGGGTAATGACTTACGTGTTTTTTGGAATATGGAAGGAAATGGGCTGGGGCACCATCATTTACCTGGCGGCAATTACCGGGATCAATCCCGAGCTTTACGAAGCAGCGGAAGTTGACGGCGCGGGCAGGTGGCGCAAGCTCTGGCATGTTACTCTTCCCGGCATAAGATCAACTATAGTAGTGCTTCTTATTTTGAACATAGGCCGTATTTTGGGGATTGAGTTTGACCGTCCCTATACCATGGCTAATAGTCTGGTCAGGGATGTAGCGGATGTAATTTCAACTCTGGTGTACCGCGTTGGTATTAGGAACTATCAATACTCATATACTGCGGCTATTGGCTTGTTCCAATCTGTGATATGCGTAATATTCCTGGTGGGGGCCAATACTTTGGCCAAGAAATTCGGCGAAAGGGGCATTTGGTAGCTTATGATTAAGTCAAGAACAGCAAAAATTGGCGATTGGGTCTTTGCCTTAATCTGTTTCTTAGTTATTCTTCTATGCCTTGCGCCCATGATGAACCTTCTGGCTCAGTCCTTAAGCAGCGCCCAGTCTATTATTAACCGCAAAGTAACCTTCTGGCCTATTTTTCATAATGTAGAAACCAATTCCTTCCATTTTGGGGCCACACTGGATGCTTATGTATACGTTTTTTTGGATGCCAGCTTTTCCCGCTCCATGTGGTGGACCACGATTCTTACTGCCATTTGTATGGTCTGGTCCTTGCTGATGACCACATTGTGCGCGTATCCTTTAACCTATCCCTGGCTTAAAGGTAGGGGAGCAATCAATACCCTGATAATCTTTACCATGTATTTTGGCGCAGGAACCATTCCAAATTATATATTGATGAAGGACCTGGGGCTTCTGAATAACCCCCTGGTCCTGATTATCCCCAACTGCCTTTCGGTCTTTAACGTAATAATTTTGAGGAGTTTCTTTTACGGCATACCGGACAGCCTTAGGGAATCCGCAGAAATAGACGGCGCCAATCCGCTTACTGTTCTTGCGCGTATATATCTGCCCCTGTCCATGCCGGTACTTGCGACCTTGGCCCTGTTTTACGCTGTTGGACGTTGGAACGGATTTTCTGACGCTTTGCTTTATATAAACGCGGCGCCCCAATACGTTCCAATCCAGCTTAAACTCTGGCAACTTATGAACAATATGACAGCTATAGAAGTAGCTACCGTGGAAATGATTGGCGGCGCAGTTCCAAGGGCATCGGATGCCATGAAAGCTGCTTGTGTAATGGTTGCAACTATACCTATATTGATAGTATATCCTTGGCTCCAGCGCTACTTTATTAAGGGTGTTACCATAGGAGCAGTTAAAGGCTAGGTGGACTGTTCGAGACCCCGATGGGTCTCTCACAGTCCTTGCATTTTTTCAGGCTAAAGCCTTGCAAAAATGCATTTTATAAGGAAGTTGTTCTGAAACTGAAGTTTCCGAACAACTCTAATTGAGGCTATACGCTGCACGTTGTGCAAGCATATATATATTTTTTTGGAGGTTTCTATGAAAAAGATTATGGCGGTTCTGGTCATTCTGATAATGACCACCGCGCTTGTGTTTGCAGCCGGCAGCAGTTCAACGACTACTACGGGCGCAGTCAGCATTAGGGTCGAGACCTTTGACCGAGGCACTGACGGCGGCAGGACCAATGCGGCTAACAATGCCTGGACACAATGGATTCAGGAAAAGGTAAAGAGGGATCTTAACATCGACGTTACCTTTGTCGCTGTTGGACGCTGGTCAGAGACTACGGATCTGCCTAACCTACTGGCATCAAACACAGCTCCGGATCTCTGCTATACATACGACGGCGGTATGATCAGCAATTTCCGGGATAGGGGCGGTATTCTCAATATACAGCCTTATATGGAAAGGCTACTGCCAGACATGAAAAAGCTCCTGGGTCCTGATCCTGCTCTTACGGGCAAGGATTTTATTTATCGCCAACTCGATCCTCAAGGCAGAGTGTTCAGCATTCCCAGCTACCGTGTTGCCCTGGCCCAGCGGAATGTCTTTATCCGCAAAGACTGGCTTGACACGCTTGGTATGGCTCTGCCCACAACCATCCAGCAATTCCATGACGCGCTTGTAGCTTTCCGCACCAGGGATCCGGGCCGTGTAGGCGCAGCCAATATTATCCCCCTGATGCAGGACAATGACACCCGCTGGGGTCTTGCCAACTTCATGCATGGTTCTATACCTGCCAATATCACTGATAAGGATCGTTACATTAATAGTGTTGCAGATCGGAATTTACTAATGCCCAACTATAAAGAGGGTGTCAGGCTTATGAACACCTGGTACAATGAAGGCCTTATCTACCGTGATTTTGCCCTTATGACAACAGGTACGGATGACTTCTATAATGTCCTTAAGAGCGGTATGGCAGGTGCTTTCTCCGCTAACTGGGACATTCCCTTCAGGACTGACTATAGTATTAACACAGATCTTGCCCGCAATGTCCCAGGCGCATCATTTGTACCAGTTGATGTAGGCACCAAGGATATGATGGACAAAGCAGGACTCCAGATCTTTGTTCCTTCTGCCTCCACCCCCAGAGCGGAAGCTGCGCTCAGGTATCTTAACTGGCTCTGCATTCAGGAAAATTACTCCTACCTCCAGATTGGACAGCCAGGGGTAAATCATAATATGGTAAACGGCGTTCCCCAAACCATAGCCGCCACAGGTCCATGGATTCAGAATTCCGGGAATAACATTGACCTCACTATGCCCATGAACGGCGTCGAAAGGGGCAGTGCTGCTGCTAACGCCGCTGTTCTGGCTCTGAGCTACGCTGGTATCCCGCCAGAGACTATTGTTAATGCCTATGATATAGCTACCCGCAATGCCCGCGCTCCTGTTGTGGTGAATATGCCCACTTCCCAGGACGGCATTTACGGCGCAGATCTGCGTCAGAAAGCCGACGACCTCCTGGCCCAGGCAATTGCCGCCACCCCCGCGAACTTTGATCGCATCTGGGATGCTGGCATACAAGACTGGCTGCGCTCAGGCGCTCAGGCGATACTTGACGAAAGGACCACCATTGCCAATGCATGGAGATGGTAAGAGTGAAAGGCTTAGCCTTTTAGGCTGAGTTTTTTATGAAAGCCTGACCGCTTGTAGCGGTCAGGCTTTTTTTTGAGGTGGAAAATAAATATGTTGAAAAATACGGCTATAAGAATATAATAAATATTATGATTAATAACAAATCAGTTCAAGCTAAAGAATTATTGTTGCAATTAACAAAGGCAGTATTTTGGAATTGTGATTTAGACAAATTTGACTATTTAAGAGACAAGGATTATATTATAGAACGCATAATCGATGCTGGATTGGAAAATGACGAGATTATTATGTGGAATCTGTATTCTTATGACGACATAAAAAATGTCGCCTTAAATATGGAATATTTGCATGAGGAAATTGTTAGCTACATGGCTTTTGTATTAAAAGTGAGGGAGGATGAGTTTAAATGTTACAAAAAGAAGCCCTGGTACAAGAAATGATTAGTTTGATTAAAGAGTTACAGAGTAATTCTTTATTCAAAGATCACAATTTGGTCGGCGGAACAGCCCTTACCCTTCAGCTTGGACATCGTACTTCTACCGATATTGATTTATTTACGACAAAAACGCAAAATGCCACTGAGTTAGCGGATTATTTCAATAAAAATTATAAAAATATTAATGTACAGATTGCAACAGATAATTTTACCAGAGTATTTGTAAATAATATTAAAGTTGAGATGGTGCAGTACGAAGAAAAAATATTGGAAGAACCAAAAAATGAAGAAGGTATCAGGCTGCTTGGAATAAATGAAATAGCGGCAATGAAATTAAATACTATTATGCATAGATCGCAGCCACGTGACTTTATAGACCTAGCTTATTTGTTAAAAGAACTGTCTCTTCAAAAAATGTTTGGATTGTACGAAGAAAGGCATGATTCGATCAGTCCTCTATATATGAAAAGAACATTATTGACAAAAAGCAGAAGCATAAAGGACAATGAATGGTTAGTCGGCGGCATAAAGATGTTAAGGCATGATATTGAACCAAAAGATGTACCAATATTTATAGAACAGGCAATAGAAGAATATAATAAAAATATTAATGTTGGAAAATAAATAAAACCTGACAATAGGGGTTCTTATGAAAAAAATAACTTCACTTAAAACAATCATTTTTTTGGCTCTGCTGGGCATAATCCTGGTAATCGCAGGATGCCTAAGTTCCGGCTCTGGCCGGGCGCTTACTGCCATGGAGACTCTTATTCAAACCGCAGAAAGGCATAAGGCCAACCAATATTTTACGGTGCAGATAAGCGCAACGGGGAATGGCTCGGACGTGGCGGATTTGAGCAGGCTCTGGGTAAGTGCTGCTGAAATGAACGCTTTTAACGCTGCAATTAACGAAGCAAAACAGGCAAGGGGCAATAGCGTTGACCAGGCTTATGCCAATTTACAGCAGGCCATACTGACATTCAACGCGGCAAAGAAGGCAGACGGTTCTGACCCGTATTTCCGTGGCGATCCCGGTCCCGGCCTTCAGCGGCTTACTGTCTACGAATTTGATTTTAGATTCGGGCTAGACGGGTTTACGCTGGACAGAACCAATGACGGGCGTATTCTTAACGCGAATAACCCTGACGCGCCTACTAATGGCATATTCACCATCACGTATGTTGCGCCTAACGCAAACCCTTTTAATGAAGGGGGTGGCCTTTTAAGGCTTAACTCTAGCTATAACCCGGCTCTGTCTGGAAGGACTTTTGGCGGCATTGGGTTGAAGAGTGTCTTTACTCAAAACGGCGCTCCAGCCACTGTGGAAGTCGTGAACTCTGAAACCTGGGTTGTATTTGACCTTTATTACCCTGCCAATGCCAGGGGAATATATATGAGGTTTGAAGTCTGGTCAACCAGTTCTGGCGGTGCTGGTTCTCAGGCTGGGAACGGTTCCAACGGCGGGACCAAAACTCAAGCCTACATCAGAACAGATAATCTCTTTCCCAACGGTGGCCTTAATATGGAAGTTGCGGCAGATATAAACGGAGAAGCCTGGCACAAGACTACCATTACCGTGGCAACGCCGTCCATAAGCCAGGATTCAGGCCGCAGTTGGGAAGATCTGCGTATCGATCTTCACACGGAAACCGGCGCTGTACTTGACAACGATATACTCTACATCGGCAATGTCAGAATATTGCAATTAGATCCGACGGGAACGCCTATCCCAGACGAAGTGAATGTAAAACTGTTTAGCGAAGTCGCTCCCCTTAGAGGCAGATATAATGCCCAGACCGGTCATTTCCTTATGGGAACTCTGGGAGGAAATTTCAGCGCAACCGGTATACAGGGCTATCATTACGATATTTTTACTGACGGCAACAATCTTAAAGCCGAATCTGTACATCCACGGGCCCCGGCCTGGCTCATTAACGCGTTTAATGGGCTGACTGGTCACCCAGAGTTCAATTTTGCCGGAACTGCGCCTACTACGGTTTTTGGCGGCGATGCTCCAGAGTACACCCTTCCGACTGCTTATTATCAGAGCATTAGGGACCAGGGATACCAAGCCCACGGCCATGTTCTTGCCTGGTACAACCAAGCCCCGGTCTGGATGAGGCAGATAGTCCCGGAGAACATTGATTCCTTGCAATGGAGCGCAGACGGCCAGTTTTACGCCTACGGCAACAGCGCGACAGGGCCTTATGTCACAGTGAACAAGGAGTTGGCCAGAAGGGTTCAGTTTAACCATATCATGTACGAATTAAGGCATTTTTATTCGACAGAGGCACAGTACGGGTCCAGCCCCGGACGCGGGATTATTCCTTTCCACTCTTTCGACGTAATTAACGAGGAAATCCACGAAAGCCGCCACAGCACCCTTATTCCGGCTAACGAGAATGAATGGAAAACTGCACTCAAGAATCTTTCCTGGCTCATGGCTATGACAGATAACGATAGCGATCCGCGCAGCCATTATATTTATCTGCTTTTTAAGTATGCCCACATAGCCGTACCCAATGCCCAAATGGCGGCAAATTACAAGGCAAACTACGCTTCCCTGCCTGAATACATGAAGCTAGACGGCCACGACAATAACGGCAGCATTGATGCTTATATTACGGACAAGCCGCCCATTCTGGTATACAACGACTATTCAATCGCAACCTATTCCAAGGCAAGGGTCGCCTACAACATGATCAAGGAGCTAAATACCTTGTGGAAGACCGATCCGCTCTATGACGGTAGAAACCTTATCGAAGGTATGGGCATCCAGGGCCATGACACAGCCAGCCCGACCCTTGCCAGCGACAACCAGCGCGCACTTGCCATGTATGCCAGCCTTATAGACCAGGGTCTGCTCGATACCATTTCGTATTCCGAACTTGACATCAAGCTTCCCGAATCTGCGCCCGGAGGCGGCGCCCTGGCCCCTGCCGTCCTGAACCAGAAGCAGGCTGATGTAGTTAGCTATCAGTACGCCCTTCTTTACATGGTTTTTGACAAGTACAGAAACTACATTGACCGGATAACCAACTGGGGGGTTTTTGGAAGCGGCTGGGGAGACAGCTATGTACCCTTTGACAGCGAACAAAGGGCCAATCAAGCGTATTACGGCATTATGGAAAGCGAAAAATTTATTCTGGGTCATTCATATCTGGATTACTACTTTGAGGGGGAATACGAAAAAGTCAGGTATGTGCCGTAATCGGCGCAGCAAAAATTTCACTCGTTTTCTATATCGACGCCGCCGTCTTTCGGGATGCATCGTGACGGTGGAAAGCCACGCAAAGCCCGGAACGACTTGTAAAAGTGAACGACATCGCTAAAACCACAATGCTCTGCGGCATCACGGACTTTGCAATTTCCGGTTTGCAGCATATTTTCTGCATTCCTAATCCTTATCCGCATGATGTACTGGTGCACGGTCATTCCCGTCTCCTTCTTAAACAGATGACCAAAATAAACTTCATCAAGCTGAACCTGGCTGGCAAGTCCTTTTACCGTGAGCCTTTCCGCATAATGCAGGGCGATGGCTTGCGTTGCCTTGTTGATACGGTAGTCTCCGGCTTTGGAATCAACATTAAAAATGAGAATTTCCGAAAGGCGGTGCAGAATTAGCATTAGCAGAGCACGGGTCTTTACAGTATAACCATCTTGCTGATTTGACCAGCTTATTGTCAGTTCCCTGAACAAGTCGATTAGGTCCTGCCTTAATCCTATATGGCTTACCGGAGGGAAGGATGGAAGACTAGATTGTGAACCAGAGTACATAGAAGCAAAATTAACTGAAAAACAGTGCATCAGATTCTGAGGGAAGGTAACGGCCTCTTTTTCCATGCCGTCTGTCAGGCAGAGCAGATCTCCAGGCCCCAGATTGTGGACAGTGCCGTTTATTGTATAACGGGCTTTGCCTTCTATTATATAGGTAATGTCGTTATCATCTACAAAATGGGGGCGCACCCTCCAGTCCGGGGGGCATTTCCTGAAAACAAGATAAAAAATCTTTGGCACAAAATCATCAAATAGTATTTTTTTCATATACTCCAATGGGCGGCATGGATGCCGCTGTTTCCCCGGCATATGACGAACGCACAGCGTTCGTCCAAGCTGAAAATCCGCAAGGACGCGGATTTTCAGCAGAAATTCTCAAATTTTATGTATAGTTTATACATGATTACATATTTTGTATATTTCTTTCTGTTTATGTCAATGATAAAAATAGACCCTAATGAAAATGACAGCCTTGTTTTATACATCAATTTTTACAGGAGGAAACCTATGAAAAGGACAGTTTTATTTTTGGTCATTCTTTTGATGACCACGGCGCTTGTGTTTGCGGCCGGCGCATCGGCTTCAGGCGCAACTACAGCGAACAGTATTACGGTCGAGGTTTTTGATCGCGGTACTGACGGCGGAAGGACCAATGCGACCAATAATGCCTGGACCGACTGGATTAAGGAAAAGGTAAGAAGGGATCTTGGTATTGAAGTTACCTTCCAGGCCGTAGGACGCTGGTCAGAGACAACAGATATGCCCAACCTGCTGGCATCAGGCAGCGCACCGGATCTCTGCTATACCTATAACACCCAAATGATAAGCATGTTTCGAGATTATGGCGGTATTCTGAACCTGACACCATATATCGACAGGCTGCTGCCGGATATGAAAAGGCTGCTCGGCACAGATCCCGCAATACGGGGCCAGGATTTTATCTACCGCGACCGCGATCCGGTTACAGGCAGAATCTTTTCTATCCCTTCTTATGTAATTGAAGCACGCGCTTCCCAGAGGAACATCTTTATCCGCAAGGACTGGCTAGACAGGCTTGGCCTCCCCCTTCCCAGAACCACCCAGGAATTCTATAACGCATTGGTGGCTTTCCGCGACAGAGACCCCGGCAATGTAGGCAGAGCTAATGTGGTCCCCTTTGCTCAGGATTCTGACGCACGTTGGGGTTTTGCAAGCATAGTCCACGCATTTTTTGATCCTAATCTGAGTGACAGGGATATGTGGATATACAGATTCTCGGATCGTCCAATCTATGTGCCTGGTTACAAAGAAGGCATGCGCATGATGAACCAGTGGTATAACGAAGGCCTTATTTACCACGATTTCCCCCTAATGACAGTTGCCGACGACTTCTTTAATCTGCTCAAAACCGGCTTTGTTGGCGCATTCTCAGGAAACTGGGATCTTCCTTGGCGGACGGACTACATGATAGCCGAACAGATGGCTGTAAATGTACGGGGTGCTGAATTTGTTCCTGTTGACTGTATACAGTCGCCTAACGGCATTACCAGCAAGGACATATCAGACAAACCAGGGCTCAGAATTTTTGTTCCCGCCGCTTCCTCAGGGAAGGCCGAAGCTGCACTCAGATACCTTAACTGGCTCTGCCTTTATGAGAATTTCCATTTCCTCCAGGTTGGAAATCCAGGGGTAAATCATAATATGGTAAACGGCGTTCCGCAGATCATCGCAGCCACAGGTCCATGGATCCAGAATTCCTCCCAGAATATTGACTTGACCATGCCCATGAACGGCGTTGAGATGATGAACTTCGATCTTACCTCAAGGGTGCTTGCTTTAAGTTACGGGAATACCCCCCCAGAAGTTATTGTGAACGCCAATAATATTTCGATCATCAACGGTCGAGCTCCGGTAGTGTACCAAGCAGCAACCACAAAAGACGGTTTATACAATGCAGTCCTATCAGACAAGGCTGACGATCTTATTGCCCAGGCAGTTACGGCGCGACCCGCTGACTTTGACCGCATCTGGGACGCTGGCATAAGAGACTGGCTGCAATCAGGCGCTCAGGAAGTCATGGACGAAAGAGCCGCTCTCTGGCCCAGGTAAGGTTAGGGAATAGGGATTAGGGATTAGGATAGGGAGATTAGTTAGTAAGCATGGCGAGTTGGGAATACTCGCAGACAACTAACAAAAACCCTAAATCCTAACCCCTAACCCCTAAAACCTTCTTCTAAATATCATGAAAGACAGTAACGCGTTGCTTTTTAACCAGGACTGGAAATTTCTGCTAGGAGATCCCCAGGGCGCAGAAGAAGAAAACTACTGCGACCGCACATGGAAACATATCGATCTGCCCCATGACTGGGTTATTCATCAGCCTTTTGAAAAGGGAGAGGAAGTAGGATGGACACCGCAGAGTATGCAGGGCTATTTCTTTTGGAAAAATATAGGCTGGTACAGGAAAGAATTTTTTCTTGAAGAAACTTCTGAAAAAGAAATATATCTGTATTTTGGCTGCGCATACAGGAATGCGGTTATTTATGTTAATGGGAAAAAGGCCGCCACCCACGCTTATGGTTATACCAGTTTTGAACTTTGTATAACTCCTTTTGTAAGGCCGGGAAAAAATCTGGTGGCGATACGGCTGGATAACGGGGCGACATTTCCTGACCGCTGGTATTCCGGAGCAGGCCTGTTCCGCGATCTGTATCTTCGGGTAACGCCTCGGCTTCATTTTACAACCTGGGGTTTGGGAGTAAAGGCGGTTCTTCAAACAGATGGTTCGGCAAAAATAAAAGTTTCCGCAACCATACACAATACCGCCGTGTGTGGCGGCAATTCAGTTTTGAATCTATTCCTACACGATACAGATAGAAAAGAAATCGCGGCACAAAGAATAGTAATAAAATATTCTCCACAATCAGAAACAACTCTAGAACATACTTTTATCATCAGAAATCCAAAACTTTGGAGCGATACTACGCCGTATCTCTATAAAATTTCCGCATCAATTGGCGAAGCGACAATGCTTGCGCCAGCAAACGGCAAACCAATCAACGGCAATGGAAAGAACCTAAACAGCCGGGAAACTCATTTTGGCATCCGCACTGTGGAAATGATTGCCAAAAAAGGGCTTTTTGTTAATGGCAAAAATATAAAACTAAAAGGCGTATGCCTACACCACGACTGCGGAATTTTAGGCGCTGCTTTTTATAAAGAAGCATGGCGGCGAAGGCTCCTCATTCTAAAAAGCCTGGGCTGCAATGCCATAAGGACAAGCCATAATCCCCAGGCTGAAGGATTTCTCGATCTCTGTGATGAGCTAGGGTTCTATGTGATAGACGAATGTTTTGATAAGTGGAAATCCCTTGCTTATGAAAATCTTTTTGAGGAAAACTGGAAGCAAGACCTTAACGATTTTATCCAGAGGGACAGGAACCATCCGTCTATATTTCTTTGGAGCGTTGGTAATGAAGTTGAACACCAAGGCTCGGACGGCATGGTAAAAATCGGAAAAATGCTCTGCGATTATGTTAGAAGCCTGGACGACCGACCAGTAACCGTTGCGCTTTCGCCTTTCGTTACTGAATTTGAACCCAGGGATCTGGTTGGAGCCCCGCCCGAAAAGCACGTGGAAATGACAAAGCGGATTGCGGAATTTGTCGATGTGTTGGGCCTAAACTACCACGAGCCCTGGTACCCCTATTACACGGCTGCAATAGACAAACCCATAATCGGTACTGAATGTTACGAATACTATTCGGGAAGTTTAATGAATTATGAAGATATTATCCGTAAAAACCCCTGGCAATATGTGCTGGAAGACGACAATGTGCTTGGGCAGTTTATCTGGGCAGGCATAGATTATTTAGGAGAATGTAACTGGCCTGCCAAGGGCTGGGCCGGCGCGACTTTGGATATATGCGGTTTCTATAAGGATCAAACCTGGCTTCGCAAGAGTTACTGGTCATCAGAGCCTGTGGTTCATCTGTGTATCTATGACAATACCCGACCCAATAATTTTGCCCGAGGCAGATGGAACTTTCCTTATACAGCCTCTCACCTTAACCTAAGCCATCTGGGACGCCGCATTGTGAATGCCGCTGTTTACACCAACTGCGACGAAGCTGAACTTTGGATCAACGGCAAAAAAATTGGCCGCAGAAAACCAGCAGACTTTGAAAACAGCATTATCGAATGGACTTTTGATTATATGCCTGGCGAACTCAAGGTAATTGGTTACAAGGACGGCAAAGAAGCCGCGATCCACGAAATAAAAACCGCAGGCTGTCCTGCGACTATCTGTCTTAAAGCTGACAAGACTGCGCTAAAGACAGGGGATCTGGCGCATATTGAAATAAGTATCACTGATGAGGCCGGCATCCCCTGCCCCGCAGAAGATATGTTGATAAGCTTTTCTCTTGAAGGGGACGCTGAAATCATGGGATCTTCTTCACCTAACCTGAATAGCGCTTTAGGCTTTGATCTACCCCGTGTTTATACTTCCAATGGCAAAGCGCTGGCCATTATTAAGGCCGGGGCGGGTGCCGGGCAACTGTGCTTTTCCGCTTTCGGGAAAAATTTAAAGCCTGGGACTCTGCGGTTTAGCGTGGAGTAGTATTACCACAGCGCTTGCGGATATACTCCTAGAGCCGTAAGCTCACCAAGACGTTTAATTGCGGACTCGCGGTCTTCTTTGTAGGTAACGCCAAACCATTCGGAATTTGCGTTAAGGTTGCGAATTTTAGTGATGTTATTTTTGATGAACCAGTCGGCGGCTTTGGGAAGGTAACATTCGCTTTTTAGTTCCTTTCCGGAAGCGGCAATAAA
Source organism: Treponema sp. (assembly GCA_031254385.1). Next base: position 22,433 of record JAIRUO010000023.1, read on the forward strand.
CTCAGCAAAATATTTTTTGAAATGGGGAATGATAGTTTCCGGGAAGCCCCAGAAATTCATGGAAACAGGCGTATCCGCATCAAGGTTGCGTATAGAGCCGTCCGGCGCGGTGTTAAAAATTTTGCCGTCCTTTTTTTCGATGGCTGTCAGCTCGTCAACGGATTTTAGATACCCGTCTTCAATTTCGCAGACTCCCCTGGCAACGGTTCCCTGAGGGCTCAAAGTAGGCTCTAGTTTATAGGGTACTATGGCACCGTCTTTTATGTCTGTGCCGCCAAGGTATTTGCCCATTACGGCAAAGGCTTCCCTGCCGTAAAAGTCATCAGAATTCAATACTGTAAACGGAGCGTCAATTTTGTCTGCCGCACAGAGCAGGGCGTGGGCGGTTCCCCAGGGTTTGGTGCGGCCAAGTTTTTTTGCCTCTGCAGAAATATCAGCGGGAATCAGACTGTCCATTTCTTGGAAAGCCAATTCATATTTAACTTTCCCTTCCATACGGCTCAGAACCAATTCACGAAAATCTTTTTCTATATCATGGCGTATAATAAAGACTATTTTTTCAAAGCCTCCGCGAAGGGCATCAAAGACCGAATAATCAAGGAGGACTTCACCATTTTTGCCTATCTTTTCCATCTGCTTAAGGCCGCCGTAACGGCTCCCTATTCCTGCGGCGAGTACAGCTAAAATCGGCCCTTTCATCATAAACCTCTATAAAGTACTGCCGTATACAGCACTGTAAATTAGAAATTGGTCAGATAACAGATACCCAGGAAAAGAATGGCTTTAAGGATTTCCTTGTCTGTTCTTTTAATCCAATCAAGGGTCTGGGGATTGCAAAGCTGGTTTCCGTACCACCAGAAAAGCCCCATCTGGGTATCAATCCTAAAAGTATATTCGGTAAAGTCATCCTTGCGGCTCTGAGCGCCGAAAAAGAGCCAGGCAAGCTCATCCAGAATGGCCCCAAATTCTTCCAGGGCATTGGAATAATTTTCCTGTTCAATTCCGGCAATAAAGACCGGAAGCCTGTCCTGCAGATTTTCCTTGCGGCCTTCTTCTGCCTTTTCTACCCAGGTCTTTTGTATGAGCAGATCAAGGTTATTCTGAAACGAGAGCATCAAAGCTCCGGAATCGGGCGTTTTGTATTCATTACCCAAACCTAAAATCCCGGCAAATTTTTTGATCTTTTCGAAGGATGGCCCTTTTCCTTCGGGATATCCGTTTACGGGGAATAGTCCTTCGGCAATAATACGATATTCCTCAGGAATGGCATTGTTAGTACAAGCATAGCAACCAAGCATAGCTTTACGATGTAGAGAAATTTAATTTTAGTCAATAACTCTCATAACTAAATACAACAAGTTAAACCCCATAGGGAGGGAAGGGAAAGCCCCCGTCAGGGCTTTCCCTTCCCTCCCTATAGTAATAAAGCCTGTTGTTTTTACTCTATATTAAATACTACAGTACAACATATAAAGTTAATTATTGCCTGGGTGGGGTATATGGCCTACCTGTGACCTCTGCTAACCTAGAATAAAGGACAAACGTCATTGGGAAACAAAAGCCTCTGAACCAAACAAAAGCGTTAACCCAAAAAAGTTGTTATGCAGGAGAGCAGGGATGACGCTTGCCGCCGAATGGCGGCAGTTAATACCTTCCTATCGGCAAACGGCCCGAAGGGACGTATGACATATACACCAACCGGGATATATAAACTTTAGTATTTTGTAATTTGTTTAATTCAGAATAACACTAGAAAAGAAGCAGATTTTGTTATATACTTAAGTGAGGAGAACTATATGCTGGAAGAACAGATTAAGACCGCTTTGGATAATGTGCGCCCCTCCCTGCAAGCGGACGGCGGAGATGTGGAATTTGTGTCCGTAGATGGAGAAGGCGTAGTTTCTGTAAAACTTACAGGCGCCTGCGGAAGCTGTCCTATGGCGCAGATGACCCTGAAAATGGGTATTGAAAATTACCTGAAAAAAGAAATCCCCGAAGTAAATTCTGTAATCGGGGTATAACCTATACCTTTGGCATCAACGGAATTCCTTCCCATTTCCCGTGGGGAGATGGAAGAAAGAGGATGGGAAGAGTGCGACTTTATTTTTGTTACCGGTGATGCCTATGTTGATCATCCTTCCTTTGCAGCCGCAATAATCAGCAGAGTCCTGGAAGCCGATGGTTTCCGGGTAGGAATACTTGTCCAGCCCGATTGGAAAGTTCCGGCCTCGTATACGATTCTGGGCCGTCCCCGGCTTGGCTTTCTTGTGGGGGCGGGCAATATGGATTCCATGGTTGCCCATTATACGGCTGCCAAAAAAAAGCGTTCCGAAGATGCATACACTCCAGGGGGAAAGGCAGGAGCCCGCCCTGATAGGGCACTGCTCAAATATGTCGGAGGAATTCGGGCTGCTTTTGACAATGCAGCGATCATCATCGGGGGCATAGAAGCCAGCCTACGGCGTTTTGCCCATTACGATTACTGGTCAGATACGGTGCGGCGTTCGATACTGCTTGATTCCAAGGCAGATATACTGGTTTACGGCATGGGAGAGTCTGCGATCAGGGAAATTGCCAAAAGGCTGGAATCTGGCAAAAAAATAAATGAAATTAACGATATTCGCGGTACCTGTGTGCGGAGCAATAGCTGTCCGGCAGACGTTTTGGAACTCCCAGGCTATGAAACGATAAAAACCAGAGATACAGCTTCGCTACGTTTGTATGCGGAACACTTTATGATCAAAAAAATGAACGCAGACCCTTTGACCGCAAAGACCCTCGCAGAAAAGAATGACGGCGGTCGCTGGGTTATTCAGAATCCCCCGGCCTTCCCCCTGGAACAAAAAGAATTCGACCGCATTTACGAACTGCCTTTTACTAGGCGTTCACATCCGGTCTATGACGCTGTTGGAGGAATCCCAGCCCTAAAGGAAGTGTCCTTTTCCTTAGTCTCAAGCCGGGGCTGTTCCGGGGGCTGCTCTTTTTGTTCAATAGCCTTTCTTCAGGGCAAGGCAATCAGAGGCCGCAGCAAAGAAAGCCTGGTTCGTGAAGCAAAGGCGCTTACGGCCATGCCCGGCTTTAAGGGTTATATTCATGATGTGGGAGGCCCGACCGCCAATTTCTACACTCCGTTATGCGACAAACAGAAAAAAGGCGGCTTCTGTATAGATAGGGAATGTCTGTTTCCTTCACCCTGTCCGAATATCAATCCTGATCACCGGCCCTATCTTGATACGCTCAAAGCCCTGCGGCAGATTGAGGGCGTAAAAAAGGTCTTTATACGATCAGGGCTCCGTTTTGATTTTATTGAAGCGGACAGGGAGAAAGGCGGCGAATTCCTTGAGACCCTATGCAAATACCATGTTTCAGGCCAGCTTAAAATAGCCCCGGAACACAGTTCTCCCCGCGTTCTTGCTACAATGGGAAAGGCTGGCGATTATGAAAGCTTCCGCAGAAAATTTACTGATACAAACAAAAAGCTCAACATGAAACAATATCTGCTCCCCTACTTTATTTCCGGCCATCCGGGTTGCGGCTTGGAAGACGCAATTGAACTGGCCCTTTATCTTAAAAAAAGCGGTTTTGTTCCTGACCAGATACAGGATTTTTATCCCACGCCCGGAACCCTTTCGACAGCGATGTATTACACCGGGCTTGATCCCAGAACCATGGAAGCCATCCATGTCCCCAAAGAAAGGGAGAAAAAGCTCCAGAAAGCCCTGCTTCATTTTGACAAAAAAGAAAATTATGTCTTGGTTAAAGAGGCATTGAAAACAGCAGGTCGCGAAGATTTGCTCAATAGGATTTAGGGGTTAGGATTTAGAGATTAGAATTACTATATCCTACATCCTGAATCCTATATCCTAAAATAAAAAAGCCATAACCGGGAGGAGGAAAACCGGTTACGGCCAAAATTGATTGAAGGACTTTATGAAAAGCCTGCTTTATTCGCTGTTTAATAATTAAACAACAGGTCTTAAGAAAAGTTACATGAATTTGGACTTGGTATTAGTTGCTTCTTACACGGGTAAGGCCGTCCCTGGCTGCCTGGTAATCGGGGCTTAGGGCAAGGGCCCGTTCGTAGGCTTCTGCGGCGGGCTGCGGATAGCCGGTGTTTTCCCTGGCACTGCCTAGCCTGTACCACCAGAGGGCGATTCCTGGCTGGTGCCTGACTGCCGCACTGTAGGCCATCTCGGCTAGGTAGTATTTTTCTTGTATTCTGTAAATTTCACCAACATAAAAATAGGCGATAGAAATCCTTTCGCCGTTTGGCATATAATTGATATAACGCTGCATGTGCCTTAAAGAATTGTTATAATCATACAGATGAAAATACGCCTCTCCCAGAGTTTCCGTGATCCGGTATTCATCGGCATAAAGCCTTAGCGCCTGCTCCCCAAAAACAGTAACATCCCTATATTTTCTTTGGCGCAAAAGGGCCCAGGTAAGGGCCGTATAGGTATTCCGGTTTGCGATGCTCCGGGATATCTCATCATTACAGATACTTATGACCCTGTCGTAGTAGATATCCGCTTCCTCAAGCTGTCCCAGGCTTTCCAGGTCCCTGCCTGTATTATAAAGCTCTATGGCATTGCCGCTTAATCCAGAAGAACTGCTTTGGGGATATACAGGCAGAGCAAAGATGAAAAGCATAATTACCGGGAAGAACCGAATTTTTTTGAGTATCATGGAATTGCCACGCTCCCGCAACCCAAGGGGCAGCTTATGATATGTACCAGATCGGCATCACATTTGCCTTTGAGTATTGAATCCATTATCTTATGCGCACTACCAAGTCCGCTCACAGTTAGAATCTTTATAGATTTTCCCTGAAAATTCAATACTGTCTCAATGATTCTTCCTGCTGCGGAATCATAATGCGCCGCTGTCTCGCCAGATTTTTGACCTGTGGTGTAAGCTTCAAAAACTTTTACAATGGCTTTGTATATTTCCGCTTCCGGCGTGTCAGAGGCAAATTTGCTTTTCGCGGAATTATGCACCAAGGAATCGAGAGGTGCTTCCGGCAGATTTATAAGGTCTATGCCAGCCATGCGGATCATCCGGGCCAGTTCGCTTGCGGAAATAGCCAGATTAACATTATTGGCCTCTCCATTGTCCCTGTGAGCCTCATACTTTTTTGCGGTACAGGGCATGATTGAAACATACGTTATTTCCGGCAAATCGATCTTAAACGTTTTGTTATACCAGGTTTTGGCTAACGCACCGAAGCTCTGTTCAAGGCTATTTTCTACAGTCAGATAAGCCCGCAGTTCGGGGTAAAAAGTGTCTACAAAATTGTTAAGTGCCGGCGAACAACTAAGTACCATCGGCAGTTTGCCGCTTGGCGATTCACCGCTGCTTTTTATCCGGTCAAGAAATTCAACGCTCCTTTCGCGTATATACTGATCCGCATAGACAGCGGCGTCAAAGACCTTGTCAAAGCCCATGAGTTTTAGTGCAGCCACAATTTTGCCTTTGGTGATGGTTCCAGGGGGAAGCTTAAATTCATTATCTATGACCATGCCCGTGGAATCTGTTATTTGGGTTATTACGCGCTGCCCGCTTTTGTTAAGAGCCGCCTGAACTTCTGCAGCTTGATCACATTCAACAATAGCTCCTACAGGGCAAACCTGAACGCAAAGGCCGCAGTAAACGCAGGGGCCTTTTTCAAGGGCATCTTGGTAAGGTGTACAGATTTCATAATGAAGACTGCGATGCCCGGTATTAATTGCACGAACAGCCTGGACATTCTGGCAGACGTCAACACAGCGTCCGCATTTGACGCATTTGCTCATGTTCCGACTTAATACCCCAGCGGAGCTTTCCGGCACTTGCTTTTCAGCATCTTGATTTTCTGCCCTGTCTTTGTTTTCGGTGTAGTGTTTGTTATAAGTCTCGGCTAGGTTCTGGAGCTCGCAGGCTCCGCTGCGGGCGCAGCTAAGACATTCCTGAGGATGCTTTGCCAGTATCAGATCCAAAATGGTTTTGCGTATGCTCATTAATTTGCGGTTGTTGGTAACCACATGAACCCCTTCCCATACATCCTGGGAGCAACTAGCAAGGAGTTTGCCACGGCCGTCACATTCCACTACACAGATGCGGCAGACAGCCCGTTTTCCCAGAGCAGGATGATCGCAAAGAGTTGGTATCTTTACATTCACCTTCCGCGCCGCTTCAATAATGGTAGTCCCTGCCGCTACAGTTACTGGTATATCGTCTATAAAAAGATTTACGTTCTTATTATCCGATTGGTGATTGCTCATATTTTAACTTCCGTATTGTGAACATTGACACCTGCTTCAAATTCTGCCTTGAAATGCTTCCACGCGCTACTCAGGGCAGCAGAGGCGGTCTGGCCCAGGCCGCAGAATGAAGCGCCGTTCATGGTTTGAACAAGGCTGCGGAGCATATCCAGATCAGATGCGGAAGCTGCGCCGGGCACTGAGAGTTTGCACATAATATGTAAAAGCTGCTGGTTGCCTTCTCTACACGGAACGCATTTGCCGCATGATTCGTGGATAAAAAATTCTGTAACGCATTTAAGGTATTCCAGAATGGGAACGCTTTCGTCCATAACTACTATAGCCCCTGAGCCTACGCTCAAGCCGGCTTCTTTAAGGTTCGTATAGCTGTAGATAGTGTCAAGCTGAGCAGGACAGCCAATAGAGCCACTCTGCCCGCCCAGATGGAAGAATTTCAATTGTTTGCCGTCTTTTATACCGCCGCCCATTTCAGGGTCAAAGATAATATCCCTAAGGCTTACTTTGCCCAGGGGAATCTCAAACACGCCCCTGTTGCGAACATGCCCCGAAAGGCAGATTAGTTTGGTTCCTCCTGAGTCCGGGTGGCCGATTTGCAGAAACGCAGCTCCGCCCATGTTCACTATGTGGGGAATATTAGCAAAAGACTCTACATTATTGACCAGCGTGGGCATCTTAAAAAGCCCGACTTCCGCCAAATGCGGCGGCTTTATCCTGGGCCTACCGACTCTGCCCTCTGTGGAATTGAGCAGCGCCGAGTTTTCGCCGCAGACATAGGCCCCGGCCCCAGATTCAATATGAATATCATAATCAAAGCCTGTGCCAAGTATGTTGCTTCCCAGAAAACCTGCGGCCTTAAGGCTTTCTATTGCCTTGATAAGCTGTTTCTGGATTTTACGGTACTCGCCCCGCACATATATATAGCCGGCTTTGGCTTTGAACACAAAACCGGCGATGATAATGCCCTCCAATAGCTTAAAGGGTAGTTTTTCCATTATAAAGCGGTCTTTGAAAGTGCCGGGCTCGCCTTCATCGGCGTTGCAGACTATGTATTTGGGCATCTCGTGTATATGCAAAAGGTGTTCCCACTTGCTGCCCGCCGGATACGCTGCGCCGCCTCGTCCCAGAAGCTTGGCTTTTTTGACTTCCGCGATGATATCTTCGCTCGTCATAGTGACGGCCTTTTTCAAGGCGCTAAAGCCGCCGGAATTATTGTATTCTTCTATGGAAGAGAGGTCTTTTATTGCCGTATTGGTGCCGTCCAGACCTCCGCTGAGTAGCTGTTTAATGAATTTGGACATTAGGTATGCAAGCCTCCTCCTTCATAACAGCATTTAACCAGAGTCTTTACCTTTTGTTCCGTAAGGTTGCCAAACACCTCATCGCCGATTTTAGCCACAGGCCCGATTTCACAGGCCCCCACGCAACTGGTGCGAAACAAAGAGAGTTTGCCGTCCGCGCTGGTTTCGCCCGTTTTGATACCTGCTGCCTGTTCAAACCATTGCACCAGATCTGCGGCTTTGGAGAAATGGCAGGGCGTACTTTGACAAATTTCGATTATATATTCGCCTTTGGGCTTTGTGCTGAACATGGCGTAAAAAGTCAGAACATCGTGTATTTCCGAAAGGGACACATTCAATATTTTAGATACAAGCTCGGCCCATTTCTGGTCCACATAGTTCCTGCCCGATGCCTCCTGAATATCCAGGAGTATGGCAACAAGCTGCTGAGGATCATTCCCGTAGCGTAAAGTTATGTTTTTTACCTGATCTTCAGTTAGCTCCCCCACTTTGAACTCCTTTTTAAATTGGCAATGGCCTAGTTAAAGTACCAGAGATTAAGGAAAAACTCAACTGATGGGGTTTGGTACTACGAGCGACAGTAATACGAGCTACCATTTGACAAGAAAAGAAAAAAGTAGTATTTTGGTAGTATGATTACCAAGACAAAAAAATCTGTTTCCCTGTCAAATGCCCTGTTAAAAGAACTTGCCCGGCTTAACAAAGACGGCAGTATTTCAGAATTTATTGAAAGGGCCCTAGTGTATTATATGAACGAACTTAAAAGGCGGGAACGAGGTCAACGGGATATAGAAATTATCAACGCAAACGCAAAACGGTTTAACAAAGATGCTGAAGAAAACCTTGCGTTTCAGGCAATGAAATGAAACGCGGAGAACTTTATCGCGTATCATTGGGTTCAAAAACAGACACAAAAAAACAAAGGGTGTATATTATTGTCTCACGGCAAGAACTCATAGACAGCGCATATTCTACCCTCATCTGTGCGCCTGTCTATACCAATTATGATGGTTTAAGTACCCAGGTTCCGGTTGGCCCAGAAGAAGGGTTAAAGCATCCCAGCGCAATACGCTGTGATGAACTGATCAGTATATTAAAAAAACGCCTGACCGATTATGTGGGAACTATTTCAGAAGAGAAACTCCATATTTTGGGACAAGCATTATCCATTGCGGTGGGAATAGACGCGTAAGGTCTGGTATCACTCTCCTTGCTTTTCGCGGCATGGTATACTCAACCGAGCCGCATAGCGGCATCGTATCAACGATACGCGGTTCCCCTCTTGATGCCGCTGAGTTAAGGCTTTAGCTTCGGATGCTTCGCATCCGACCCTAGTCCCTAATCCCCATATTAGGTTACAATGATCCGATAATGATTCACAATTTTCGCAAATATATTACAGGGACATTCCTTGTTCTAGTGGTTATACTCTCATCCTCCTGCGCAAGACGGCTGGGTTACGGCGTGCTTCTCTGGTCTTCCGATGATCCGGCAATTCCTTCGGGAACAGTGCTGCCCATATATATACGTTCCAATATTGACAAGGTCTGGGTTGCCGGAATTCCTGCAGAATACAGGGAAAAAGGAAGCAACGTAGATAAATTTGAAATACCGCTGGCAAAGCTGGAACTTGCAGGGAGCAAGAAAAGGGCTCAGGAACGGGCGGTGGAATTTGC
>JAIRUO010000030.1 GCA_031254385.1 Treponema sp.
TTTTATTGTATTTCCGTACAAGACCCTGTCCGGCGTAATTCCTAAAGACATGACAAGATCCAGCTCATGACAGGAGGCGATATCAAAGGAGGCGCCTAATCCGGCAAGCAGGGAAATTACCGCCTTATGCGGATTTGCTTTGACCGCATAATAAATATTGGCATAAGGAAAAGAATCACGCAATTTGAGGTAATTATCTTTTATTGCGCGAAGGTTAATCACAATGCAAGGCGTTTCAAGATTCTTGGAAAAGTCGAGAAAACGATGCCATTCAGTATCGGAAATATAATCACTTCGATGTATCATGTTTTACTCTATAGCAGAAAAAATCCAAATAATCTATAGTCAAAATACAGCCTGCGCCTATGGAGTTGAGCAAATGATTAGACCGGTCAAAGAAAGCGATGCTGATGCTATCCTGAATATATACAACTACTATATTGAAAACACGGTTATTACCTTTGAGGAGCTTCCTCTTTCCCTGGCCGAGATGAGTGCGCGTATCCTGACGATCAGCGCCAGTTACCCCTATCTGGTTCGTGAGGACGAAGGGGAGCTAACGGGCTACGCTTATGTCAATACCTGGAAGGAGCGTACCGCCTATAAATACTCGGCGGAGGCATCTGTTTACCTGAAACACGGAACCCAGGGAAAAGGCCGGGGCAAGGAGCTTCTGGGGAGCCTGCTTGAAGCAGTACGTTTGCGTCCTTTACATGTACTGATATCGGGTATCACCCTGCCTAATGAGCCAAGCATAGGGATGGTCGAACACTTTGGCTTTAAAAAGATTGGCCAGTTTTACGAAGTCGGTTTCAAAAAAGGTCAATGGCTTGATGTGGGGTATTGGGAACTGATCCTATAGAAATATTTTTTTGGAGAGTAGCATGATAAAGATTACCTTTTTGGGAGCAGGCAGCACTGTTTTTGCCCGCAATGTTTTAGGGGACTGCATGTCCAGCGATGCCTTACGGGATTGTGAAATCGCCTTATACGATATTGACGCGCAGCGGCTCAAGGAAAGCGAGCGCATCCTGGCGGCAATCAATAAGGGCAAGGGCGACCACGCTAAAATAACAGGCTTTGTGGGCCTTGAAAATCTGGAGAAGGCGCTTAAAGGCGCTACTTATGCGGTTAACGCCATCCAGGTCGGAGGCTATGATCCCTGCACCATTACGGATTTTGAAATCCCAAAAAAATACGGGCTGCGCCAGACCATCGCGGACACTTTGGGTATAGGCGGAATCATGAGGGCCTTAAGAACCATTCCGGTAATGGATAAGTTTGCCAGGGCCATGGAAAAAGTCTGCCCAGACGCATGGCTCCTCAATTATACCAACCCCATGTCCATGCTTTCTGGCTACATGCAGCGCCATACCGATATAAAAACCGTGGGCCTCTGCCACAGCGTTCAGGGTTGTTCTTATCATCTTTTAAGGTCTCTGGGAATGGAGGATAAACTTGAGGGCCGCAGGGATCTGATTGCCGGAATTAATCACATGGGCTGGCTTTTGGACATACAGGACAAGGACAACAACGACCTATATCCAGAGATACGCGCCAAGGCCAAGGCCAAAAATGCGGCACAAAAACATGGCGACATGGTTCGCTTTGATTATATTGAGAAGCTAGGGTACTATTGCACCGAATCAAGTGAGCATAACGCCGAGTACAATATGTTCTACATCAAAAAAAATTACCCTGAACTTATAGAGAAGTTCAATATTCCCCTTGATGAGTATCCCCGGCGCTGCATTAAACAAATCGCAGACTGGAAAAGCGAATACGAAAGCCTAGCTTCTAAAGATACCCTGGAACACAAGCGCTCTGGCGAATACGCGTCACATATAATGGAAGCCATGATTACCAATAAGCCGTACAAGATAGGCGGGAACGTGCTTAACCATAGCCTGATCGAAAACCTTCCCACAGATGCCTGCGTGGAAGTCCCCTGTCTGGTGGACGGCTCTGGCGTATCTCCCTGCCATGTCGGCAGACTGCCAGTACAGCTTGCGGCCATGAACATGACCCACATCAATGTTCATCTATTGACTATTGAGGCGGCTGATACGAAAAAACGGGATCACATTTACCATGCGGCCATGCTGGAACCGCACACTGCGGCGGAACTTTCGCTTGATAATATAAGAAAAATGGTTGATGAACTAATCGCAGTCCACGGAGAATGGATGCCGGAGTTTAAGTAGTACTAAAACGATATGCTTTATATCTCTTGATCTTCCAAATCAGAAGAAGCATCGGCTATTAATTTCTGCCCAACTGTATCATCTGATACAATTTCCACATTTTTTAACGCCCTTGTTATTGCCCGTGTCCGTTTACCAAAACTGTCATCCAAGGTCTTGCCTGCATCATCAATTTTTTCTTTAACTTTATCTATTAGGTTTTCAAAGTTTCCAAACTCTTTTTTAACACTGCTTAACAGATCCCGAATTTTGCTTGTATTCTTATCAACAGTAATACTGTTAAACCCAACTCGAAATGCGTTTAATAAGGCCGCAATTGTAGACGGGCCGGTAACAAGGACTTTTGATTCTCTCCGTATAGTTTCAAACAATTCAGGATCGCGCACAACCTCAGCATATTCTCCTTCAATGGGTAAGAACATAATGGCAAAATCAGTTGTATTTGGCGGATCTATATATTTATCGTGTATGTCTTTTGCAAAACTCTTAACAGTTCTGGAAAATATCTTTTTGGCATCTTCAAGTGCTTTTTTATCTATGTTGTTATAAGCGTCATTAAGAGCCTCATAAGCTGCGGTAGGTAATTTTGAATCAATAGGCAACCAGACTGGCCTATTTGAATCATCTTTACTCGGAATCTTTACAGCGAATTCCACATGATTGTTGCTTCCTATTTTTGTTTTTACGTTTTGCTCATATTGACCCTGGTTAAGTATTTCTTCAAGAATCGCGGCTAATTGGTATTCACCTAATACGCCTTTTGTTTTGACATTGGACATTACTTTTCTCAAATCACCGACATCAGATGCCAGGACCTGCATTTCACCAAGCTTAGTATGGACTTTTTCAAGGTCATCGCTTACCTGTTTGAATGAAGCGCTAATCCTTACTTCAAGGGTTTTTTGCAGTTTTTCCTCGACTGTTTCTCGCATTTTGTCTAATTTGGCCTCATTCCCTGTTTGAATTTCTGTAAGTTTCTTTTCAACAGCATCACGGGTCTTTTCGAGCCCATCTTTGGTTTCCTTTGTCAATGCCTCAACTTTCGCTGATGATTTTTCTTCAAAGGTCTTAAAAGAAGCTGCAAGTTCATCCCTATTTGATTTTGATGATCTTTCTACTGAGTTAAGGATAGCCGTTATTTTATTATCTACCAATCTTGTAAAATTACTTATTATTGTTGATAATTGTTCAGAACCGGATTTTAGCGCCAATGATAATTCTGCACGGGAATCTTTTGCAACCCTGTTTGATTCTTCCCGGTTTCTGCCAAACTCATCCCGTAGCGTTGATTCGTTTTTTTCAAGACGCTGTGCATACTCCACCAGTTTATTTGATACATCTGCCTGTGAATTTTTCTTTTTTGAAAAGAGTATTATCATTACGATGAACTGGATAATTACAATAAGCAAGAGCGCCAGTTCAACAATTAGTTCAATATCCATACATGTCTCCTATTGTGGCTTTCAATTCTCACTGTTCTTTCCACTTGGGCTTAATTCCGCAAAGGCCAAGTATAGTCAAGAAGGTAAAATACATGGGCGTAAATACGCACTGTATTATATAGGCCGCTCCTTTTTTGGGAAGCGATGCGCCGAACAAAACCAAAGTTGCGATGGTGTTAGCCGTCATGGACACGAGTACAGCCAGGGAAAGGGGCCAGAGGGAAGGAACAAAGGGAAGCGCGGGAATGGCGAGGATGCCCATAGATATGGTTATCATCAAAATACCAAAATTAAGCCGGGTTGCTAGGTCAGGGCTAAAAAGACCGCCGTTATTCCAGCGCAGGGTCTGGGTAATAAGCGCTTTCCAACTGCTTTCGCCCATAGTTAAGACATGCAAGTCCACACCCACAGCCGCACGGATTTTGTAGTCTGTACTGGAACGAATCTTGGCGACCAATGCCGCGTCTTCCGTTGGAGAAGAAGGCACGGCAGCATAGCCGCCTATCGCCTCAAGGCTTTTCCGCCTGAGTATCAAGTTATTCCCAAATCCCCCGCCGGCGGCTCCAATGCCCGTAGAGGCTGCAAGATACATATAACGCACCGCGTGTTCAAAACACTGGTACAAATGGAAGAAACCCTTCCCTCCCGGTTTTTTGAAGACAGGCCCAATGACAGCCCCTGTCTCTGGATCGGCCATGCGCTTTACCATAGACCTAATCCATTGGGAAGGGATTTCGCAATCCGCATCTGTAAAAAGGAGAAATTCACCCTTGGCTGTTTCTATCCCTTTTCCCAAGGCATATTGCTTGTGGTTGGGCTCCGGATTTTCCGTAATGGAAAAAAGGCTCATATTCGGACGGTCATGAATAAACTCTTTGATCCTGGCGGCGCTATCATCGGTAGAACGGTCATCAATAAAAATAAATTCCGCCTGCGGATAATCCTGCACGGCAATGCTCTTAAGCATATCAGCCATGCGGAGGCTTTCGTTATGAATCGGAATTATCACAGAAACCGGCGGCTGCCCTGATTCCATTTTACAAGAACGCTGATCCCGTAGCCATTCCAGAATAAGACCCGCCATCAGGACGGCATGAAGCCCTACGAAGATCCAAAAGAATCCAAAGCGGAAAAAATCGTAAACTATCATCAGTATTGAAGCCATTTACTATTCCAAATCCTATATAATAGAGTATACTGATTGCCATGAAATTATCAATAAACAGGGAAGAAGCCTGGAAACTTTTTACGCAATATAATAAAGACCCTTTTCATATTCAGCATGCTTTGACAGTAGAAGGGGTTATGAAATGGTATGCCAACGAATTAGGCTATGGAGAAGATGCGGATTTCTGGGCTATTGTCGGTTTGCTTCATGATATTGATTTTGAGGAGTACCCTGCAGAACACTGCCTTAAAGCCCACGAATTGCTGGCCGCGGCAGGCGCGGACGAGACCCTTATCCACGCGGTATGCTGCCACGGCTGGGGTTTGACCGCCGTAACAGAAGAGCCCCTGCACGAAATGGAAAAAGTTCTTTATGCCGCTGACGAACTTACCGGCCTTATCTGGGCTGTTGCCATAATCCGGCCTTCCAAAAGCGTCATGGATATGGAAGTAAAATCCGTAACAAAAAAATTTAAGACTCTGAATTTTGCCGCCGGCTGCAACCGCGAAGTCATAGAAAAAGGAGCAACCGCCTTGGGTTGGGATTTGAACAAGCTAATAGATAAAACTATACTTGCCATGCGCTCCTGCGAAGCGGAAATTAAGGCAGCTATGGATGCTCACAAAGAATGATAGTAGCCAATAAATAACAAATCAAGTATAGTTCTTCCATGTCCAATACACCTAAAGCTATTTTTCTTGACATTGATGGAACTCTTGTTAATTTTGATGGAGGGCCTTTCCAAGATGACCTTGAAGCCTTGAAAGAGGCTGCTAGATTGGGGCATAAACTGTTCCTCAACTCAGGAAGATCCTTTTCAAATATGCAGCAGCATATCCTGGATCTGCCGATCTGGAGCGGAATCGCCGCAGGAGGGGGCTCTCATATTCTGATTAAAAAAAACGGCAGCAAAAGGGCTGGATACGAAACCATCCATCATAAATGGGTGAATAATGAAACGCTTACCAAAATTTGCGCATGGTACTTAAAAAGCTCAAAGTCCATTGTACTGGAAGGTGAAAATGACTGTTACGTAATAAACCCGTTCATAAAAAATTTTTTCACGCCGCATGTAAAAATTATTACAAGTAAAGATGCTTTTACTAACTTTTATCCTGATGAATTAATTACGAAATTAACCATTGACGGCAAGCTCAGCCAGGAAGAGCGGGGTATATTGGAAGACTTTTTTACAATCAACAGTTTTGATAATTATACAGAGACTGTCATTAAAGGCGAAAGCAAGGCAAAGGCCATGGAAATTATTCTGGACGCTTTCAATATCAAACGGGAAAACAGCATTGCTATGGGAGACAGCATTAATGACATTGATATGATTCGTTATGCCGGCATGGGGATTGCCGTGGGCAATGCCAGTGCCGAACTCAAGGCTGCCGCCGCTCATATTACCGCCGACTGCGGCAAAGGCGGCATAGCTCTGGCCTTAAAACGCTTTGTCTTGTAATATCTTTCCTTGACCTTATTCTATTATATGGGTAGTATATATGCTGACGCGCCGGCGCGGCGCATACGGCTGACTAAAGTCAGCCTCAGGCCGATTGGTACTTTGGCCTAAGTTTTGCGCCGACGCGTGCTAAATTTATTGAATTAACGCTCCTTGACGGAGCGCTTTTGCCGGCGTGGTGGAATGGTAGACACTGGGGACTTAAAATCCCCTCCCTGCAAAGGGGTATGAGTTCGAGTCTCATCGCCGGCAAAAAAAGGTGGGATGGTGGATATGAAGATCATTGGGTTTAGTGCAAGCCCGCGGAAAGAAGGTAATACCGCATGGACAATTAACAAAATACTCGAAGGCGCAAAAGAACAGGGAGCAGAAACCCAGGTCTGGTATTCAAGCGATCTTGATATAAACCCGTGCAAAGGTTGTTTGGGCTGCGTAAAAACTGACAGATGTGTTATCAATGATGATATGCAAAAACTTTATGATGCGCTTGGTCAGGCCGATGCCCTTGTTCTCGGTTCTCCGGTTTATATGGGGCAGATGAGCGCCCAGGCAAAAATATTCACTGACAGGCTTTTTGCCCAAATTACCCCACGTTTCTCTCCTCATTTCAAAGAAAAAAACGCCGGGAAAAAGCTGGTTCTTGTGTTTACCCAGGGTAACCCTGATTCTGGCAAGTTTCAGGTGTATTTTAATTATACGAAGGAAATGTTTCAAATGCTGGAATTCGATGTTAAAGGGGTACATGTCGTTGCCGGTTTGCGGAATGAACCGGCGCGTGAAAGAAAAGAATTGCACACTGTCATGAAGGATATAGGTTCAGCATTGGTTTAACTATGAAAAATAGCAGAAATATATTTTATCATGAAATTAATGAATTCATTACCTCATCAAAAAATATACGGGATAAAGATAGAATAAAACAAAAGTATTTAGACCTCGTTAAGAAATATCATCCAGACGTAAATAACAAAATAGACAAAAACATTTTAAACGAATATATGGTAATAATCAATAATAGTTATGAAGAAATAATGAGTAACACAGTAAGCAAAACATATATAAATACAGAAAATAATAATATAGGAAGCTTTAATTTTAGTTTATTCATGCTGTTATTAGGAAAAATTACAGAAAAGGGCATTAATAAAGAAACCATAAAAGATAAAATTTTTTTGGGATACAAAAATTTACTCATAACGGAAATAGAAAAGTCAAGTAAAGACGCTAGCGAAGCATTTAAACTGCTATTTTCAGATAAAATAATAATAAAATATAGTGAAAAAATAGACTTGTTTAATAACGGGATTATGCACTATGTAAATAAACAAGAGCAAGAGATAGCAGACAGCTATTTAGCTGAATATAAGGATAATTGCAAGAAAAAAGAAGAAAAAAATGCAATAGAAGTATTACAGAAATGGTATAAAGAAGCGCATGAGGCATACCAATTATAATGTGTAAGCCCCCTTGCGCCCAATGCGAGTACCGGCCTTTCTACAAGAAAAGCCGGTAGTTTTGCTTACTTACCTACTGGCACGATACAGTGCGTTCATCTCTCTAGTAACCTGCTCACCGCCAGCTCTCCACCATTGGTCGATAGCGGCCAGCAGTTGCGTCCTGCTGATAGTTCCATCAATATAGTCAAGCCTTGCGTTGTTGAGAATATCTGTCAACGCGTTGCCTAATTGGACTGAAGTCGGGGACGTGTATGACGCACCGTAATTTGGCACGACATAAGGCAGGCTGTCTACTTTAACCTTCTCTTCCAGGATTTGAGCCCAGTGCGTGGGGGGACGTACAGGAAGCCTCTTTGCCGCTTCTGCCGGAGTATTCCAGTAAGGAAGCATCTGGTTTAAACCATCCCGCCAGTTTGCGGTTAGGATGTTAGAATCTCTTGCATTGGCTGCGGTCAATTCTGCGGCGCTCATGATAGTGTAATAACCATCGTCCGCTATGTAATAAGTAACATCCGGATATCCCCGCTCAATAAGATCAAGCATCTGCGCATCGCCCAGCTTGTCAAGGAATGTTAGCACACGGAGCAAATCGGCCTCAGTCTGGACTTGCCTCTTGGAGACGGCGATCAAGTCACTGAACCCGGCTTGGGGCCTGACCCTCATTGGCAAATTATTATAAGTGAATCCCATGACTATATTGTGCCTGACATTCGGATTCGTAGTTTCCATATTTGTCTGGTTTCTTCTAAAACGGTCAACAACGTCAGCGCTTGCGCCGGCGATGCCGCCCCGGAGGAGGTTATCCCAATCGCCCGCAGGATAGGTTCTCCAGTCCGGGTTGATGAGTTTATCTTCGTATACGACTTTGCGGAACCAGTCAAGAGCCGTAAGCCACTCGGGAGTCCTCCACTTATGGATCAGCTCGCCGTTTCGAATATCCCATTCATTGGGCACGCCAAACCACATTTCCATAATGTCCCATACGCCTGTATATGATGACACGCCAAGACCATAGGTGTCGTTGATGCCGTTCCCGTCCGGGTCATTATACGTAAACGCCCATAACATATTGTAGAATTCATCGACGGTCGTGGGCGGCCTCATGTTAAGCCTCTCAAGCCAGTCTTGGCGGTAGCCAATGCCAAACCGGGTCAAATCCCTTGAACGGGGTATTCCGTATAATTTGCCATTGTAACCCGCCCCGTTGCGTGCAACATCTGACATCATGTGGAGGTTGGGGAACATGTAGGTTCCGTTGGCATTCCTTCTGTCAATATAAGGCGTCAATTCCCAGAATGCGTTGTTATCGCACGCCAATTTGAATTCATTACTATTACCGGTAATAATCAAAGTCGGCAATTCGCCAGAGGTGAATAACAATGTTAGCCTTTCATAATAAGCATCAAGCGCAAAATGCGTTACGGTAAGGTTGACATTGGCATAGTTGTTTATATCCTGGATGAGCTGTCTGGCATACCTGTTGTTGTCATGTTCATTTGAACCATAAGGGACATAGAAAGATATCGGATATGGGGCGCCTCCAGACGTTCCTTGCGAAGTATCTGCCCTTGGCGTAGCAAAAACCATTCCTGCCACGAGAACCGCAAGTGTCAAAAATAAAAACCTTTTCTTGTTCATCTTTACTCTACCTCTTCTTTATAAATTTTTTGGCATTATGCCTTGTATGCTAGCATACAATTCCCCTCCGCACAAGCTTATTGGGGTGTTATAATAATATACTATAAATCAAAAAAAAACAACCTCCTTTACTCACCTGTTATTCCAGTCCGCTCTATCCCCTGCATGAACTTGCGCTGCGCAAAGGCGAAGAACGCCAGCACCGGTGCCATAATGATGGCCGCGCCGGACATTATAACAGCATTATTGATAGTATCATCATTTTCTGGCAATCCCAATGCCGCCAGCCTCTCATATAACTGTTCGGGCGGCAAGTTGACAATCTGTACAATCGACCTGATTCTGGGCGGCAGGAACCCCCTAACCGCACTGTACACGTATATAGCCGGTTCATAAAAGTCATTCCAGTGCCATACCACTGATAACACGGTTACCACGACCAGCGAGGCCCCGGCAAGCGGGAACGCTATCTGCCAGTACGTGCGCATAAAACCGCACCCGTCTATCCTCGCCGCATTTTCAAGATCCCTTGGAAGCGTAAGGTAAAACTGCCTGAATATGAACACATACAATGCGCCTCTAAGCCCAAACCCAAAGAAGGTAGGAACTATCAAAGGCAGATACGTGTCCAGCCAGCCAAAACTTGAGAAAGTCAGGTACAGCGGTATGATGAGTGTTTGTACTGGCACTATGAACGCAAGCATTACGAACACAAACAGCAGTTTTTTAAACGGAAAGTTAAACCTTGCGAACCCATATCCTATAAACGAACAGGCAATTACATGGCCAAAGGTCGCCAATATTGTTACCTGTAACGAATTCGGCAAAAATCTATTTAGGTTTAAGAGGTTCGACGCTATAAAATAATTCTCGAACTTTATTTCAGACGGTATCCATTGTACGGCAAAATTGTTAAGGTCGGTAGTTGACATAACGGAAGTTACCAGCATATACAGGAACGGAAACAGAAATACGAACGACAACCCTATCAGCAGCAGATACATCGCAATAGTCATGATAATGCCCTGATAACCTGATTTGGTAGTAAATTTATGTTTAAGCCTTCTTAAAAAAACGTGCGTTTTTTGATCTTGCCTGCCGCCCTGGCCAAGCTCATTATGCGCGTTTTTTCTTTGATTCGAATACAAAGACTTTGCGGTTTTTCCTGCCACGCTTCTTCACCTCCTCTACTTCATTGACGTGTATATAGCCCTTCATTCCCGCGAATACTATGGCCACCAG
>JAIRUO010000051.1 GCA_031254385.1 Treponema sp.
GCGGTCGGCAAGCTCCCTGGCCTTTGAAACCAACTCCAGGCTGACTTCTGCGGCCTTTCCTTCATTCTGCTGTATATAAACCATTACACTATTTTCGCTCATGTTATTATCCTTAACCAAAAGTATGATCCGCGATAAGGCCGTGGATCAGTTCCGTGATACCCGCTTCGTCCGGGTCGATGTACTTTATATCCGCTGCGGTGAGCACCACGGAATCTATTTTCTTCACTTTAGTAGGAGAACCAGAAAGGCCGCACTGGACAGGGTCGGCGTTGATGGCCGGAATGTCCCAAAGGGCCATCGGGTTGGTGCCCACGCTGTCCGAGCCCCCCGCTACGGGAACTGTCCGCTTGTAGGTCATGGTCTTAATGGCGGAGGCCGGACGCGGCGTTTCACCTTCTTCCGTAAAGGTGATAAGCGCGGGCAGCGCAGCCTTTACCTTTTCCCAGCCACCCTCTATGGAACGTATAGCGATGATTTGCTTCTTCGCCGGATCAAGGCTTTCAATTTTGGACACGCAGCTAATCTGGTTGACGCCTAGCTTTTCTGCGGTCTGGGGGCCGACCTGCGCGGTGTCCCCATCAATGGCCTGACGGCCGCAAACTACCAGGTCGTATCCGCCGATTTTTTCTATGGCGCACTTGAGCGCGTAAGAAGTGGCAAGGGTATCTGCTCCGGCAAAACCTCGGTCAGAAACCAGTGCGGTAAAATCCGCGCCACGGTAAAGACATTCTTTTAATACAGCCGCAGCGGACGGGGGTCCCATGCACACCACATTGACCTTGGTTCCAGGGTTTTTATCTTTAATCTGGAGGGCCGCTTCCAGGGCAAAAAGGTCGTCAGGATTAAAAATCGCAGGCAGAGCCGCCCTGTTGACGGTCCCTTCCGGCGTCATGGCCTCGCCAGTAATATTTTTGGTGTCAGGCACCTGTTTTACCAGAACAATTACATTCACGGTTTTTCTCCTTAAAAGTATCATAATAAGATTAGGCTCAAGAAGCAATGGGTTTGACTGACAATTTAGCAAAATTTGTCATATTAATATTTGCGCTTTGGCCTTGCAGTAATGGAGAAAATATAGTTATAATATAGAATAATACAATGAAAAAGCTGTGTTTTATTTTGGTCTTTTTGGTTTTCGCGGCCTCTTCCGCTTCACTAGTTGCCGCTGAAGTGCAGAACATTAGTCTCTATATAGAAGGAAGCGCGGATAGTGCAGAGCACCTGGAGTTCTTTACCAATCACTTCACGATAGAAGCGACGGTAAAAGGTTACGTCATAACCAGAGACAGGGCAAGTGCGCAAAATACCCTCAGATTCGATGTGCTTCCCAATATTATTCTCTACGATGACGGTACAGAGGAACAGGCCCCGTCTAGTGAGGGTCAATTTATAATCCGCATAGAGATCAGAAGAAATTCTGATGATGCGCAACTTGTGTCTTTTGATTTCCCTTTTACAGACCTTGAAACGATGAATGAATATACCCAAAACCTGTTTACCAGGGCCGTGGTCAGCATCCCGCTGCCGGAGGAGATCATCATCGACACCTGGCGCAACAAGTGGATATATATCCGCGCATCGCTGGAATTTCCCATTACATTTTATGTGTTAAAGGGTCCCTCAGTAGCGCATGATTTGGTGACGCCGGGCATTACCGACATGCTTGACAATAAAACCATGGCAATGCCCGCAGCCACTATAGGCGTAGAAGTGCAATTCCTTAACTTTATGAGCATTGAGCCTAAATTTCAGATTGCCATGGAAAATCTGGGCAACACGCAGTATTTTAGTATGGCTGCCGGCCTTGAAATCAAGTTTCCGCTCAAATTCATAAGGCACGTTATGCTTGAACCATACATAGCTGGTTCATATCCGCTTTTTGTTTCCCCGACTTTTTTGCAATTCCCCCTGTTTGGAGTTGGTGGCGGCGTACAGCTCGGCATAAAGATGGGCAGTTCCGGCATACTCTTTTTAGATATCAACTACATGTATTTTTTTAGAGACGCGGAAACAAAAAACTATTTGGGACCCACTTGGAGTCCATCAGTAATTCCCTACCAGCGTTCTGTTATCGGAATTGGCATTGGCTATAAATTCGGATTTATTGACCGCCGCTAAATGTAAAGCGGATAACAGCCTTTCTCAAAAAACCTAAGGAAAAGAAATTGAAAATCATTTGCGTGCCAGATGTTCATCAATCTATTCATTGGAGAAAATTATTAAATTTCAATTTGAATACAGTAGATAAAATTGTATTTTTAGGCGATTATTTTGACTGCTGGGAAAATGAGTGGCCGCATCAAGGCGAAAATTTTGAAAACATAATTCTATTTAAGAAAGATGCCCCTGATAAGATTGACGTATTATTTGGAAATCATGATACAAGTTATTTATTGGATGAAAGGTGCAGCGGTTATCAGCATCATAAGGCAAGATATATCAAGGAATTGATAAAAAATTCTATGCAATTTATGCAAATAGTTTCTGTTTATGATAAATATATCTTTTCTCATGCCGGGGTCTCTTACAAATGGATGCGCTGTGCAGGAGTTAAAAATTTAGATGAGATAAATCCATTATTTAAAGAAAGGCCCAATTTCTTTAGATGGGTTGGCCCAAACAATTACGGAGACAACCCTAACGAAGGGCCTCTCTGGATACGGCCTGCATCATTACACAAAACCTCTGTAAAAGAGTACAATCAAATTGTCGGCCACACAGAAGTTGATCTGCTAAGATACAGACAATCGCCTTATTCGGGAATGAATATACTTTGTATAGATTCCGGAACTCATGAAAATATTATTTTATTGGATACGGAGACTGGGGATTGGGAGAAGCTGGGAAGTGAATGATATTTCTCAAAATGTTCTCACACAAAGGCACAGAGGTTCTAAGGCACTAAGATATGAGGATCGTTTGTGTGACTAATTTAGGGATAAGTTCGAAATGAGCTCAACTTTGTCAGCAAAAAAGGTTCTCTACCGATTGACTTAGGCTCTTTCTAATTCTTAACTATGGTTGAACCTTTTCCTTTTTATTCGGCAGAAAAAATTCAAGTGAAGACCGCGACAGATTTCTAAAATGCAATTGATTCAGAAACTCCTTAAAAAGTTCCTTATCATCATGAATTGTAAGATTTACAGTTTGAGTATGAAGGGCTAGGCAAATCATGAAGTATGCCAAATATTCATTAAAATAAGCCTGAATATATGATTCAGGAGGTGGTTCTTGTCCTTGTTTATAGGTAAGATGAAACGGCTTTAGCACGGAAAACCAATATAGGAGGACTGCGACTTGGCGTTCTATATATGGATTACCGGAAGGGATTTTGAACCCAAAGTCTGCGCCTTCTAAAATTATCTTTTCAAGCTGATCTTGCTGATTTTTATCCAGCACTGACTCCAGGTTACGTATTTTTGCACTTATGCGCCGGAAGCCATATATATCACGAGAGTATCGGGTTTATACGCTTAATAGAGAGGGAAAGTTTATCAATGGCTGGCATCGGTTAAAAGAATCTTCCTCCTCTATTAAGCCCCCATACACTGCATCCGCAATGGCTTTAACTTTATTTACAACGGCTACCCTGTTCTTCCGCTTGAATTGACCGGCTTCAAACACATAATTCATTTTATAATCGTGTTCATAGACTGCATCCTGAAACAGAGCAAAATAACAATCCAGTCGATTGGGAAACATTGTGTCAAAAGAGGTCATTTTATGCGTCTAATCCCTTAAAGCAGCTAGTATTTTCTTGGTAAGCTGTTTCGCATATTCGTCAAGCGAATCATTACATAGTTGACATGGAAAAGATACATACGGATTAGGATTAATTTTTGTCCGCTCATGAATTTCCGATGAAAAGAAGGCTTCATTATTCAGATCAATGTTTAATTCGTTGAAATATGATGGCATCTTTGTAGGTTCCATATATTAATAATATCGGTAAAGGCAGGTATTTGTCAACCACACGCAATGCCTCACGTTAAATCTAACCGAAGCAGGGGTGATGCCTCAAGATGAAAATCAAACTATCTAGGGAAGAACCGCTGGAAAGAAAAGGCATAAACCTATATAAAAGACTAGTGAGCCAATTAATCACAACCGATATAGGAATGCCCGCGCAATGGCTTATAGAGGCCGCAGCAAGCATCGGGCTGGACTATTCAAAGCTTACCCACGAAATAACAAACCACTTCAAAACGCATGTTATAAAGCGACATGGGGAACTGACAAAACACGGAGCCGCTACGGTAACAGAGGCTGACTTTGAATTGATACCCTCGATAGTGGAAAAGCCGGATATGGCGATTATCGGCGCGACACGGCGGGGAATATTTTGCAATGTCTACATAAAAATTGAAAGCAACATAGCCTATCTCTATTTTGACCAAGTATTAGACAGCAAACGAAATAGGGCGCTGCGGAGCGGCACTTTTTACAAAGTAACCCGACCGCTTACGCTGGATGAGGTCTTAAAGAACGTATCTAGGAATGATAAAACGGACATATCAAAAGCAAAGATTTTGGCATAGCCGCAGGGCATTAAAAACGCCCAAACAGCGGGAGGCCATCCCCACGGTGAGGCATGGGAAACCCACGCCCGACGGCAGCCACTTCCGCCTCTTTGATGGACGATACCTAAAATATCCTATAAAAAGCCCCAGTTTGTCAAGCCTCAGGCGCGAACCCAGGTTCGAAGGCTCTTTTAAGGAAGCTATTATATGCCCGACCACATGGATCATGCGGTCGAGCTACGGGTCAACCCTTCGGGGTGGCTCTTTCAAGGTATGTATTTACTGCCCGCTAAAAGCGGGTTACGGGTCAACCTTTTTACCGCCAGAAATCG
Source organism: Treponema sp. (assembly GCA_031254385.1). The sequence goes on from JAIRUO010000051.1 coordinate 4,856, forward strand.
CCGATACCTCATCTAACGTCTATTCCCCCGACCTTGTCCAATAAAAAAGCCGCCCCACCCGCAGAAGCATCGCTTATGCAAGCGAAGCTTCCGGGAAGATAGGGCAGCCTTTTTACCAGCCTGTGTTCCGCAAAACCGGAGTTTTACGGAAGGCCTAAGTTAAGGTTGAATATTAATCACGAATTGTACGGTGTTTACCGTACCACCGTTAGCAGTAGTCGCAACCCCGCTCGCCAATACCTGATAATAACCTAGATCAGTATAATCAGTGGCCTCTATAAAAAGTGTAGCGCCAGTACCAGCAGGAGCACCGTTTATGAACCAATTTATGCCTGTGTAGTCAGAAGCATTGGTTATTTCTGCAGTTGTTGTGGCGCTTGTTGTTTTAGGAAGGTTTACTATATCACCAGAAACAACCAAAGCCATCGGATGCGGTCCGATTGCAGTTACGGTAAGGGTAATATCTGCCTCGCCCTCTTCAGGACCGGCAATCACCGGAAAGTATCCGGCTGGAATTGTAGGAGTCCAAGGACCACTGGGCAGACCCGAATAGATATCGAGCACCTCCATTATACTTTTTTCTCTGTCATCGGCATTTACCAATGTAAGAACCGCATAACGGACACCAACAGTAACCGCTGGAGTACCATTCCAAGGGCCTAAACCTGACAGTGGAGTGGCACTACCAGAAGGAGTGCCTACGGCCGTCCGTATATCCAACGAAGCCGACTTAAGGCTAGTAACTTGGTTGGTTATAGTGTAACTGAATGTACCACTAGTACCGGCAAGCTTCTGGGGGCTCAAGGTTACGCTACCGGTAGCTCCAGTGGCAGCATTGATAATAACAGGAGTTTCAGTTGATCCAGTCAACGCGGGGCCGGTAGGCGGATTTGTTTCCGACATGCCGTTGGCAGTAGTGTATGAGGTTACCGTAACATCATAAGTTCCAAAAGGTATCGCCGCCGCTGTTACAGTAGCAGAATAAGCAACATATCTGGTTGTTAGTGTACCTGGAGGAGTTGCTGCTGGAGTTACGGGCGTGAATACCAGCACATACGCGGGAAATTCACCCAACGCCTGAGAGCCAGCCGAAGGAATAGCGGTTCTGGCTCCTGAAGCTAAACTTAACCGGAAGCTGCCTGTGCCTGGCGGGCTCGAAATACCGTCCGATATAGACGTTCCCATAGGGTTAATACAGCCTACCACAAGCGCCGCTATGATCAGCACTGCGGTAAACGCGGCTAAAAGCCACGTTTTCTTTTTCATTGTCTTCATCTCTCTTCTCCTTAAAGTAACATTTTTTCTATCTAAACGGCAGCGGGCAGTGCCGGCAGCCGAAGGTAGCTGTTTAATCCGGCAATTTAATCAATAACCTCTACATAAAAGTACGTGCTGTAAGGTTTACCGCCCGCTGTTCCTACTGCGGTAATTGTATACCATCCGGGTGTATCAGTAAAGCCAGGAATAGGAGCTGTAGTACTTATATTTATAGAAGTAGTACCTAGCCCAATCCGCCATGAGCCGATATACCATTCTACTAAGGAATAAGGGGTGAGGGGATTCTTTGGGGCTACGTTTACGGTAACTTCCTTTGGGTCGTCGCTGTTTATGTATACAGTTACTTTGTTGTCTGGCAGGGGACTTCCCCCAATGCTCAATTGCGGCTCATTGTCTACGACAGGATCAACATCAATATCAACAGTAGCTTGCCCCTTATCCTTATTATAAATATCCTGGACTTTTGGATCTTTGAGGAAAGTATCAACATTAACGGGCTGCACACATGCGTATAGAACCATACTTAGAAGAACGCACCATGCTATAACCGGAGGTATTTTCCTCACTCTTTATTGTCCTATGCCTAGTTATCCTGACAAAAATTACCGGATTTGCAGCATTCTGGCACAGGGGGGCCAGAAACCTTAACGCAGGGCGTGTAAACCGCGCCCTCCGGCATACCCCCCCTTATAAGATTATAACATATTTTTGTAAAATATCAAGAGTATTGGGTGGTTTTTTTTAATAAAATGTCAAAAACTGATATTTTGACTAAAAAAAATTGCAAAAAATAGAGGGCATTTAGCCTGGTTGGGTATATGTCATACGTCCCTTCGGGCCGTTTGCCGATAGGAAGATATTGAACCGCCGCCATTCGGCGGCAAGCGTCATCCCCGCTCTCCTGCATAACAACTATATTGGGTTAACGCTTTTGTTTGGTTCAGATGCTAATATTTCCTAATGACGTTTGGCCTTTATTCTAGGTTAGCAGAGGTCGTAGGTAGGCCATATACCCCAACCGGGCTGATTACCCTTTTTCTTCTGTATTATTACTGGAAATAACAGGCTTCATTATGATGAGGAGGGAAGGGAAAGCCCTGACGGGGGCTTTCGGCGTGCTAAAATACAGGCCATGCCAGAGCATGCGTAAAAAAGCCACTTCGTACCTTCGGTACGGCGCTGAGCCACCGGCAGGGTTTCCCTTCTCTCCTTAAGATGGAACTTGTTATCTATTGTCTATTTAATAATATAGACTAGGATGAATAATCCACTCCCTCCACCTCAAACCCATGCGCTTCAAGAAAATCATGCCTAATCCCCAGGACATCTGTCTGGGTAAAGACGTTTTCCTGGGTTACGATTGCCATTTTTTCCGCGACCGCCTTCTGCACGTCCTCGCGCATCTCCCAGTCGTCAATGCGGATGCGGCCTTCGCTGTCAACAGGCACTTTTGCGGGATCGGCGCTGGTCGGGGCGTAAAGCCTGTCGCGGTAGAGGCGCACTATCTGCTCGATGCAGCCTTCGTGGAGGCCCTTTTCCTTCATCACCTTGAAAAGGCAGGAAAGATAGAGCGGTATAACCGGAATTACCGCGCTGGAACGGGTTACCAGGGCCTTGTTTACAGAGACCCATGCGCCGCCGATTTTACCGGCGTACTGGTGGTTGATTTCCCGGCAGGCCCGCTCAAGGTCTTCTTTGGCTAGGCCAATGGTTCCGTTCTTGTAAATGGGCCAGGAATGTTCCGGGCCAAGGTAGCTGTAGGCCAGGGCGCGGGTTTGCGGGGAAAGGAGGCCGCCTTTGTACAGGGCTTCCATCCAAAGTTCCCAGTCCTCGCCGCCCATGACCTTTACGGTGTTGAAGATATCTTCTTCCGTGGCAGGCTCGGCCCTGGCCTCGGAAAATACCCCGGTCATCATATTGAGGGTTTTGCCGGAAAAAGCAGCGCCCACAGGCTTGATTACCGATTTGTACATGATCCCCGTCTTTGGATCTGTCCTGACCGGAGCGGCCAATGAATAAATAACAAGGTCGATTTTTGCCGGTATGCCTGCTCTTGCGGCGGCTTCCCGTACCGCATTGATGGCCTCGGCCTTCATCTCATGGGAGAAGGCGTTGCCGCCCAGGGTCTTGAAAACCAGGCCAGCCTGTGCAGCTTCTTCCTCAAAGGCCCGGTTGTTGTAAAAACCAGGCGTGGCGCTGTGCTTTTCCGAAGCGGGCTTTTCCCTGGAAACGCCGACTGTAACGGCCCCGTAGCCAAAGGCCGCTGTAATGCGACTCGCAAGGCCATAGCCGTTAGAACAGCCGATTATTAGCGCCAAACGCGGCCCAAACTTTGCCGTGGCTTCCGCGCCAAAAATTTTTTTTACATAAGCGATTTGCCTCCGCACAGAAGCGCCGCATCCCACAGGATGGCTGTTAAGGCAAATGTTGTTACGCACCATGGGTTTGATCATTATAATATCCTCTTATCCTAATCCGTGTTAATCCGTATTAATCCGTGTCATCCGTGGTTAAATTCTTAGTTTTCAAGCACTCCCTATTAAGCACATCCATTCGGCTTCGGCGGCGAGTTCGTCGCCGACATAGGCCTTTCCGCATTGCTTGATCATCTTGGGCGAGATGCGCAGGTTTTCAATTTCAGAGCGGACTTCATCGCCGGGCCTGACCTGACGCCGGAATTTTACCTTGTCAACAGTAGCCAGGAAAAAAAGCCCATCAGCCCCAATAACGCCGAGCTTTCTTAAGCCCGCTCCGCCTGACTGGGCCATGGTTTCGACCAGGATTACGCCAGGAACCACCGGGTATTCAGGAAAATGCCCCTTAAAAAAAAATTCCTTTTCCGTGAACACATGCTTTGCGACAATCTTTTCCTTGCTTGCCTCGACAATTTCGTCCACAAAGAGGAATGGTTCTCGATGTGGTAGTAAATTTTCAATCTCGTTCATTGGTATTTCCTGAAGACCACCACGCCGTTGTGGCCGCCAAAGCCAAGGGAGCCGGAAGCCGCCGCAGTAATGGAGCCGTACTGAACCTTGTTGGGCACATAGTCCAGATCACATTCGGGATCGGGGTTGTCAAGGTTAATCGTGGGCGGAAAGAATCCGTCACGCATGGCGAGTATGCAGGCTATGGCTTCAAGACCGCCGCCACCGGCTATGCAGTGGCCGTGCATGCTCTTGGTGCTGGAGACCTTCATTTTATAGGCATGATCGCCAAACGCGATTTTGAGCACTTTGGTTTCTACTGGATCGTTGATCTCCGTGGAAGTGCCGTGGGCGTTGTAATACTGTATGTCTTCGGGTTTTAGGCCCGCGTCCGCGATTGCGTTTTTTACGGCAGTGCTGCA
>JAIRUO010000053.1 GCA_031254385.1 Treponema sp.
CGACCTGCATTTATCAGCCTGATCCCTTCATCATAATTAAGCTTTGCATCTGAAAGAAGCTGGCTCATTTCTGCATAAAGCGGGGCTGTTGCGGAAATTACCCTGCCTGAACTAAAGGACATTGCATTCCTGACCAGTGTAAGCCAATACATAATTTCTGGTTCTTCTGTGGAATTGGTACTGCGCCAGCGGTTCTGCGCCCTGACCAGAGCTTGTTCAGCCTGATCGAAATTGCCAGAATAGTATGCGCTACGTGCGCTGGTAACCAGGCTTCTGACATCCCGGACTACGACTTCATTCTCAATCCGGACTATATCCTGCCCCAAACTGTAAAAGCGCGTATCCCAGGAAGCCCTTAAGGCAGCTGACTCTTGAATGGCCAGAGAACTGATATACCTATCCTGGGCCAGTTGAAGCCGCTCCCTTGCCACATTAAAATTATTCTGGGTTAGAGCTGTCTGGGATTCCTGGAAGAGCCGGTCTCCTTCCAGTCTTAATGCAGCGGCATGATCAACCTGCGATCTTGCCGCAGCGGAGATTCTAATTGCTTCGTTTTGAAGATTCTCTAGCCTTGCAACCATTGCCCGCGCTGCTGTATAAAGCGTATTGCCTCCCGCAGATCCGGTTAAGGCTTGAGGCTCGGCAGCGTAACTTGCAAGAAGCCCCCGACCATCGCTTAAATTGACAGCGGCAATCTGACTCATTCGACTTAATATTTCCAGTCCTTCTGCGGGATAATGGGCGACAGATTCCCTAGCCCCTTCAGCTCCTTCCATGCGCTGGACTATCCCCTGAATGAACCTGTTTCCTTCTGCAAATTCTTTTTCCCGCTCTACTATTTCGCGGTTCAGGTCTTCGTTAAAGATCGAATACTGGCGGAAAAACGCATTGTATTCCTGATTTTGAATTTGCGCTTCAAGGCGCAGGGCAATGGTCCTTGCCTGCTCAAGATAGGTCAAGGCGGTGTTTTGCGTAACTGCAAGAATTTCACCGTAACTCTTAAAATTTTGTATTTCATCATCAATTTGTTTTAGAAGGATGGCTATCTCCCCTTCAAGTGATTGATACGCCAAACGGGAGCCTTGTTCCATAGAAACGGCAGCGGCAGTTGACAGAGAACCCTGCTGCCAGGATATAAGCGCAGAATAATCCAAAGTCCTATCGTCCGAGCCTATAGTATATTCAATAGTGAAAAATTCCAAAGCCCTGCCCATAGACAGGTATCCAAGATAATCGGCACTTTTTTGTGAAATTACAGGTTCGTCAAAAATCAGTGTATAGTCATCCCCTGAAAGCTCATAAAACAAAGACCAGTATTTTATGAACTCCTGGGCAATAGCCAGATATTGGCGTGAAGCGTTTAACATCATTGGCGTATCGGAATATTGGCTCTTATTAAGAGCATCAAACGCGGCATTATAATTCCGATACGCCAATCCCATGACAGCGTTTTCGGCCTGGGAAACTTTCTGAATCCAAAGCCTATCTACCGCGCCAATCATACCCTCATTCTGCCCGGCAGGGCCGCGTATCAAACACCCTGCAAAGGAAAGAAAAGAGCGATCCCCAAGATTAGGGTCTTCCCTCTGGTGTATCCTCAGCAGCTTTTCATAAGCTTCTCCTACATTGCTTAAGCCAGTTCTAATTGTGGGAATATGTTCCATATAGGAAGCCAAAGAAGCAATGATCGCCGCAGGATTGCCGGAACCGATATTTCTGTTTGTTAAAATATTCGCCAGTGCATTATCGAATTCCAGTAGCGCCTGATTAAAAGGTTCCATGAGCTGATTTACATCTGCTATGAGGTTATAAACGGTAACCAGGCCCTGCCTGACAATTTCTTCATCCTCATTGCCATAACCGGAGGCAAAGTATTGAGCCTGGTAAATATCCAGGCCGCCGGCATAAGCTGCCAAAGCACCCATATAATTCCCCTGGTCAAGAAACACCCTGGCCTGAGCCATTATCCTTTCCAGCCTGTTCCGATTGGTATTAAAAAACGCAATTTCCCTGGCCTGATTCAAAAAATTCTGGGTAGTAGAATCTGATATGGAACCTATGGCCAATAGCCGCTCAGACAATTCAAGAATTTTTTCGTCGTTTTCAGGATCAAATTCAAGAACATCAAGAAGCTCGTCGGCAAGGGCGTTGAATTGCTCCCTTGCCCTTATAATACGCTGAAATCTTTTCTGGGATTCCAAAAACATATCAGGTTTTTCCCTGGTATATTCGTTTAACAAGTGAATAGCTTCATCGAATAGTCTTTGATCTATGAGCCTATCTGCCTGCAAGAGAACAGCATCCTGTCCCCCACCTGCGAAAAGAGCTGTGGCAATAAAGAGAGAAAATATACAGAAAAAACCGCGAAAATGCCCCATCTGCCTTTGGAAAATCATACCCGAAAAACCTACCGGCAGACAAGCATGGAATAGCCATTGGATATGTAGTATATTTCCGATATATTAGAAGAACATGAAAAGAACCGTCTCAGTAATTGGCATCATATTCATCCTGGCATGGAACGCTTACGCCTTGAATTTTGATTCTGATTTTTATGGTTCCGTTTCGGACTTCTATAACTCTATCTTTGGCCCTGATAAAAATGCCGGGCTAACGGCTTTTCCTATATTGAATATACCCCTTGGAGGCCGCTCTGAAGGAATGGCAGGCGCTTTTTCGGCAGTGGCCGATGATATTTCATTTATAGAATACAACCCCGCAGGTTCCGCAGGCTTGTTCAGATCTGAACTGGCCCTGTTTCATAATAACTGGATAGGAGACACAAAAATAGAAGCCATTGCTTATGCTTCAAGACTGAACAATCTGGGTTTTGCGGGCAGCCTAAAATGGCTCTACACCCCTTTTACCGAGTATAACCTTTACGGAGAACGAGTTTCAAAAGGCTATTATTCTGAGGGGGCTGCTGTACTGAATATCTCCTACAACTTTTTTTCCGGCTATTATTTTTCCGGCATCTCCGCCGGGATCAATCTTAAGGCCGCGTTTAGGATCGTTCCGAATTTTACTGATTCCGACGATTTGGGCAACGCTCAAGGCTCGCTTATATCACGCTCAGGATTATCCCAATCTGCAATAATGGCAATGGCAGATATAGGCGTTCTGACCCGTTTTGATTTTTTAAAATTCTACAATTCAAGAGAAAGGAATTTCTCCGCGGCCCTGGTATTAAAAAACCTTGGCCCCCCTTCAAAGGGCGATCCGCTGCCTACCACCTTTGTAGCCGGGATATCGTATAAACCAATTAGGCCCTTGCTTTTTTCATTGGATTTGCTTATCCCCATGAACTTTGCCGACATCCAGCTTTCGGAAAAACCTTACTTTGCTTTTGGCTTCTCCGCCCAGTTTACAAGCTTTCTTTCCATGAGGATGGGGATCTTGGGCAGGGCCGGAAATGTACGCATAACGCTGGGCAGCGCAATTGATCTGAATAAAATATCACTGGATATTAACTACACCCTGGATCTTCTGACGCAGATGCAGCCCTTAAACCGCGTAAGCCTTGGGGTTCGTTTTGATTTAGGCGACGGAGGCAGGGAAAGAATCAGTACCCGTGTTGACGAATTATATTTGCTCGGGCTGGACGCTTATTCATTGGGGGAGTATGACAAAGCCCTGGACTATTGGGAAGAAGCCCTAAGGCTAAACCCCAGATTCGAGCCGGCAAGGGAAGGTATCTCCGCCATACACGGCACCCAAAGGTTCCAGCAGCGTATACGGGAGATGAATACACTGAATTAAGAGCCATTTTCAAAAACTGAAGTTTTGAAAAAGCCTCTTATAACTATTTCTTTCTTCTGAACACGCGGTAATTGATATTAGGAAAAATATTGTGCCTGCGCTCCAGATTGGTGAGCCATTCAGTGCTGATATGATTGCTCCCCAGTGCTTCATATATCGTAGTAAAATTTCTTAAAGCGGATTCAAGCTGGTTCCTGGCATAATCCGAGAATTCCTGCCTGTACAGCAGGCCCGGCCAGTCGGAGCCTTGAGCCAGCAGTATCTCCCGTGCGGCCTGGTTCAGGGCACGTTCCTTGAGGCCGGTATTGTCAGGAAACCTATCGGCAAGCTCGATCATCCGTTCCAGTGCCCGCATGGTATGGCAGTACATCCAGTCATTGGAAGAGTCAACCCAGGATTCCGCATAGCCGTTTGAACCCCAGGAAGAATATTCTGGCCGCAGGGTTTGGAAAGTCAAAGGGTCAAGCTTAAAAATGTATTCAGCGGGGGTCATGAACTGAAAGCCCCCCCTGGCAATGCCTTCCCTAAAGAGGGCTTCCAGAAAGCGCGGCCCTTCGTACCAGCGCCTTCCTAGAGCCTGCGCGTCAAACGCGCAAAGGCTGACTGGGGGGTTGTCAATTAATTCAGCGGCCTTGTTGAGGCGCGTTATGCGATTTTCCAGGAATTCACCCGCATGTTCGGCAGCCCGGTTTGCAGCTTCTTCAGGTTTATAAAGAGTCCCTTCCCCATTATGGCATTTGTACCCTGTTGTTGTGCGCCCGCCAAAAATGCTTAAAAAAGCCCTGATCTGATCCTGGGGCAGTTCATAGCCCAGGTCTTGATGATTATTCCGGTACAGGGGATCATTTGCCATAAGGCTTAAGTCTTCCTGCGCGTAAAAATCCCTTCCCAAAAGAAAGATTCCCGATCCTGTTTTTGCCGGATAAAAACTCCCCTTTTCCGCAGGCGGGGAGGCAAACGCAAAAGCGTGAGTATCCAAAAGGGTATAGGCAAAATTGTACGATCTTAGCCAGGGCTCCAGTTCCAAAGACCATCCCATTTCTGGAAGCCAAAAACCCTGGGGGTATTTATCAAAACGACCGCGGTACAAACCAATGGCAACTTCGATCTGCGCCTGAACAGCTTCGGGATAATTGGTATAAAAAGGCAGAAAAGCATGAGTTGCAGAGGTGGTCAGAAGCTCCACTCTGCCCTTCCTCTGGTAATAATCAAATACTTTTAGGATGTCCTTGTTGTAACGCTCGGTAAATTGCACCCTTTGATCCAGGAAGCGGTTATAGTAATAGGTAACCATTTCTCGAAGCTGGTGGTTAGCCGGAAGAGACTCTATCTGCCTTTCACCGAATTCAATGCGTCGGTCAATGAATTTCAGATAACGATCAAGGAGAAACTCGTCCGTAAGCATGTGGCAGAGGGTAGGAGACAGGGAAACGCCAAGACGGAACGGAATATGATCCCCGTCCAGGCGGTCAAAAACTTCCAGCAGGGGAAGGCAGGTCTCTGACAGAGTATCAAAGAACCAGTATTCCTCACGGGAGTCCTGAGCTTCCGGATGCCGAACAAAAGGCGCGTGAATAGAAAGAACCAAAGAAATTACAGGAGTATTGCCCATATTAGAATGCCGCTGAATCCCCATGCCGTTTGCTGCGCAACTGACGATCCCCGTTTCTTATTATATGGAAATCATCAATTCCGGAAAGCTGTATTAAAGGGTATTTTTTATACCAGTGATCTTCCAGCTTATCAATTCTGGGACACAGACAAGGAAGCCTAAAAGGATCTGTAGCCGCAAGCATAATTTCTTCCCCTCCCCTTTCCGCATAGAGTTCTATCTTAAATTGCCTGTCTTGTCCATTTTCATTTTCCCCTGCCGGCGGAAACCCAAGATACAAGGCGCTGTCTTCCGGCATCAGGGGAACGGTAAACGCCTCGTGCGGTCCCCAAGGGCAGACTTTAAGAAAATAACCGTTAAAATCAAGCGCCTTTTCAAAAATCTCCTTATCCGAGCTCTTTACCTCCCAGAACGCAAAGGCCCAGAGCGGGTCCCGGATCAATACTTCAAGAAATGTTATATTATACTGCTTGGGCAGCACAACAGACACCGGAAACTTTTTTGGCGGTTCCTCAACCGTTTCTTCTTCTGTTTCCACTTCTGATGAAACGATTGATAGCAATTCCTCAATAATGAAAATGCGATCCAGGTCGGGGGGAATATCAACCCCGTATTGATCAGCCCATTTTACGAGTTCCGCGCTAGTCAAAGATTCCAGGTAAGGCCGGGTTAAAGGATAACTATCCATAGCTAAACTATCATGAAAAAACAGCACTAATGTCAAGGCTACGCGGCATGGCATACTCAACCGAGTCCACTATGTGGGCGAAGGTTCCCCTCTTGATGCCGCTGGAAGAAGGCTTTAGCTACGGATGCTTTGCATCCGAAGTTTGCATAGCAAACTTCGAGGTGAAAAAATCGCAAGGACGCGATTTTTTCACCCATTGACTATGTAAGAAATATATTTATAATGGGATAAAAAATTTATCGGGAGGATAAATCAAAAAATGGCTCAGTATGTAGAACACATTGCATGGTCGGATTCATATTCAATGAATGTAAAAACGATCGATGATCAGCATAAAGGACTTCTGGATTTTGTAAATGATCTTTTTAATCATTCTACAGGAAATGAAAAAGACGAACGCGCCTATTTCAAGGAAGTTATTCAGAACGCGGTTAAATACATAAAAGAGCACTTCGCGACAGAAGAAAGATATATGATTGCGACCAAATTCCCCGGGTATCAAGAGCATAAAAAGGCTCATGATACATTCACGCTGACTGTAATAAAAAGCGTAAAGGAGTTTGAGGCAGGGAAGCGGCTGGTTCTTAAAAAATTTGCCTTGTTTCTTAAAGACTGGGTTTTATCCCATATAGCCGTAATGGACAAGCAATACAGCATATATTTCTGGAAAATCGCCAGCCGCAAAGCCGACGGAAAACTGAGCATCACACAGGCGGATTTGGTACTGGAAAAAAGCCAGTAAAATAGTCTGGCGCGGCTGCGTAAAGGTCCAGACCCTGGGGAAGAAGGCGGCAGGGGGCTATCTTTAACCGACAGGCATGGAGAAGAAGCCTCTTAAGCCCCATAGTTCTGCGGAGCAGCTTATTCAGTGCAAAATCCCCGTATTTATCATCGCCCAGGACAGGGTGCTTGATCATAGCCAGATGCCGCCTGATCTGGTGCATGCGCCCTGTCCCCAGTTCCAGTTCCAGAAGGGAATAGTCCTGGTTTAAGGAAGCCAGCAAGCGGTAGGAAGTTTCGGACTTCTTTTCCCTGCTGTTTATATTCAGATCAAGCCGTATTACTCCGTCTTTTGGCTCAGGGATTCCGCGCACTGCCGCAAGGTATTGTTTAGCAATCGGGGCTATTCCGCCTTGCCGTTTTTGGCCCCTGTCGAACAAGGAAGAAAAAAACGCAGCCGCCTCTTTATTTTTTGCCACAAGAATTAGCCCGGAAGTGTCTTTATCCAGACGGTGTACCAACAGTGGCCTTGTTTTATACGATTCCTCAAGAATGGCATCCAGGGAAACGCTTACTCCTTTCCCACCCTGGACAGCAAGGCCAGCCGGCTTATCCAGAACCATGCAATCGTCGTTTTCAAAGAGCACCGGTATGTTCCGCATAATATAAAATAACCTAAGTTTTAATATTAATGAAGATTTAACCACGGATTTACACGGATTTGAACAGATTTACACGGATTAAGAGAGGATTATTTATTTTCTATCCGTGAGAATCCGTGCTAATCCGTGAAATCCGTGGTTAAAAATAGGTTCCATCCGTGGTTCTCTAGTACAAATTACCGATTATATAGCATGGGATTAAAGACAATGGTTAAAAACTCATATAAACTCAATTTAGTGAAAAAGCTTTTCCTCATCATATTAATCTGCATTCCCCTTATTGCTCAGGCAACGCCACTGTATTCGCCAACCTGGGGTTTTTCTCTGGACCTACCGGATGATTATATGTACACGGATGGAGACGGCAGGGACCGGTTTTCATTCGTAAGCCCTGACGGGGCTGTTTTGGATTTGGTCGTTTACTACGCGCAGTCGGGCAGAGCAGCGCCGTATTCATCGGTGGAAGCAATGGCAGCGGATGTACAGCGCCGTATAGGCAGCACAGGCGATGTCAGCGTCTTCGATTACCATCATAAAAGGGCCGCTATTTTTGATCTGACCTTTATTAACCCGGCGGATGGCCGAACTTACATGAACGGCTGGGGCCTTGCGCTTGAGTTGGAAGGCGCCCAGAATGGCAATGCGCCTTTACTGCTTGCGCTGTCTTACGGCCCCGCTGCACGGCAGGGTTTGATGATGCTTCATCTATCTGTTCTTGATTCTATTGCTCCCAGAGAAGCGGACAGGCTCTACCCTGGGCCCATAACCGAATTCGCCTATCCCAGAGAAACCAGGATCAGCTATCCGATTTGGGACATTGGAGAAGAAGCCTGGTTTTACGCTGAAGATGAAGAAGCCAGCCAGGCCCTGATTGAGCGTGAGTTTGAAGTCCTTTTACGGTATGCAAACAGCCCGTACCTGGAAGATGCATGGATACGGTATTACCGTACTATTTACAAGGATTCTTACGAGCGTCTTGCAAATGCGGCATTTATTATAGAACGAAAATTGAACGCACCTAACAGCGACAGCCGGGCTTATGCAGGTCTGGTTTTAGACTGGATACAGTGTTTTGAGTACGAGCGCAATTTCGATGGCAGTGATTTTGTGAATTTGGTGAGCGCTGTCATTGACGGACGGGGAGACTGCGATACCAGGGCCATGCTCTGGGCACTTATACTGAACTATTCTAACATTCAGGCAGCCATGATGATTTCCCCGGAGTACGGCCACGCCATGGGCCTTGCGGATCTTGGCGGCACGGGCGCACGCTTTGAACTGGAAGGCAGGCTCTTGCTTGTTGCTGAAACCACTGCGCGTATTCCCCTTGGGCTCATTGCCGAAGACATGAGCAATTCAGACTACTGGTTTGGAGTTAGGTTTTAAGCAACTGGCTTATTATTGCGGCTGAATATACACTCCGCTGCCCTGTTCCGCTGTATTGCTGTCGATAATCCCGCCTTCAAACGAGAAACCGCTTCCCGTAGAAACATACAATCCACCGCCATAAGTAGCGCTGTTACTGCGCAACTGTGCAGAACCGCGCATGAAAAGCTGTGCCGTTTCACCCAGGGTTACTCCGCCGCCGCGCACCGCTGTATTATCGCTGATAATTCCGCCGGTAAATTCGGCGCTTCCCCTGCCTATGTAGAGAGTGCCTGAATTAGTTGCCCTGTTTCCAGTGATTGCCCCGCTCTCAAGATGAAAATCACAATACAATAAAAACATAGCGCTGCCATTTGTGGCGGTATTGTCACAGATCAGCACGTTCTCACGGATAATAAATTTAGCGACATTGGAGCTTAACCCGACAATTTCTACCGCACCGCCGTATTGCTCCGCTCTGTTTCCCCGCAGTACCGCAGTTCCTTCTAAGATGAGGTCTCCGTCCACTATATATATGCCACCGCCATGATTGGCGCTGTTATCTGCAATAAGCGTATCGCCGCATACGGTCAATTCGCCCCCGGCCATGAATATGCCGCCGCCAGTACCGCTACCGGCTATATTGGCTTCTATACTTCCTCCAGTTATCAAATATGTTCCATGTTCGTTTTCGCCAGTTTCATTCACACTCAGCCCCGCACCGCTTCTGGCTTGATTTCCCCGGATTGCGGCGTTTTCGCTCATCATAAAATTACTATGATGAATATATATACCACCGCCATGTCCATCTCCGTTATCCTGATTTTCTTCCGCCTTGTTTTCTAGCACTATCGCGTTACCGCTCAAGGTGAAGGTACTGTTTTGAGAGATAAATAAACCGCCTCCCAGTGCGGCGGTATTATTACTAATAACACCGCCATTCATGCTCATAGAAGTATTTGACATATACACTCCACCGCCCCTTAGCGCAGTATTGGCCCGAATAAGCGCATCACCGTCCATTGTGAAGGTACTTCTACTTTCTAAATATATGCCACCACCGAAATTCGCAGTAGTATTATTTTCAATAACGCCGCCCTTCATGATCATGGTACTATCGGACATATGAATTCCGCCGCCCCTTAACGCTGTATTGGCCCGAATAGCCGCATTATTGTCCATGCTTAAAGTGCTTTCTCTCTCTAGATATATGCCGCCACCAAAATATTCAGCACTGTTGTTTCCAATAACGCCGCCATTCATGATTACTGAACTTTGGGCCACAGATAACCCGCCACCGACCAAACTTGAGCTGTTATTCAGTATTGAAGCGGCATCGGACATGGTAAACCGAGCCCCAGAGCTAATTAAAATACCGCCTCCCATAGCACCTTGCCCGGTAGCATTATCTCGTATTGTCGCGTTGCCGCTCATGGTAAAGACAGCATCACTCAGATAGACTCCGCCTCCCGAAAGCCGCGACCTGTTATTATCAATGGAACCTCCGGACATGGTAACAACAGAATCCCTTCCGGTTATACTCAGGCCCCCGCCTAGAGAGGCTGTGTTGCCGGTGATTAGCGTATTATCACTAATAGTGCATCTACTACCATTAATTAATACGCCGCCACCCGAATTTTCCCGTATGATTGCGTTTCCGCTCAAAGTGGCTGTGGCTCCTCTGATTGTATATATTCCGCCACCGGCCCGGCTTGCGGTGTTATTCTCTATTACGCCGCCGGTCATGATAAAAAATGCTCTACCGTCTCCCCCTTCTATATGGACCCCTCCACCATAATTCGAGGTGTTATTGCTGATAACTGCGCCTTCCTTCATGATGAGAGTACCGCGTTCATATATTATAATGCCGCCGCCATTACCGGCACCCTGCACTGCAGAATTATTGCGTATCAGTACGCCCGATTCCAGGGTAACAGTATTGTTCATTATATACATTCCGCCACCGGTGGAAACGGCCGAATTGTTTTGTATTAACACACCCTTCCCCAAGCTAAAAGAAACGCCGTCTGCATATATGCCGCCACCATGAAGTGAAGCCACACCTTCTTCTATGACGCCTTGTTCAAAAATAAAGCTGGTTTCGCTTCCTCTGATATAAAGACCTGCGCCACGACCTGCCCGGTTGCCGCGTATGGCTGCCTCATCTTTTATAGTAAAAACTCCGCTATATACATAAATGCCGCCACCGCCCTCTGGATAGTCAGGTGCGGCGGAAATGTTGCCACTAATAAGCGCGTTATTTGACATGGTAAAAGTACCGCCAGTAAAATAAACTCCGCCGCCTGAACCGGCTGCCTCGTTGCCCCTTATTTCCCCGCCAGACATCAAAAACACAGCCGGATTTTCTTCAACAGTGCCCAATATAATTCCGCCACCAGCACTGTCTGCACGGTTATTTTGGATAAGGCCGCCTGACATTGAAAAGCTGCTTGCCCCTAGATAAACGCCGCCTCCGGATTCCGCCACATTGCCGCTAATCTCACCGTCCTTGAAATCAAGGAATGCATTATAAAGAAATAGTGCCCCGCCAAACCGGGCATTATTTTTCTGTATTTGGCCTGAGTTTATGCGCACAAGAGCCCCGTTTAATACATATAAACCGCCGCCCCCGCCGTTTTTAGCCTGATTATCTGAAATATCGCCGCCATTTATAGTAAGAACAGCCCCGTTCCTCTGCAAACAAAATGCGCCACCTGAACCGCTTTCCGCTGTATTGCCGCTGACTATGCCGCCGTTGATTTCTACAGTAGCGGCATCAAGGAAAAACCCGCCTCCTAAATTGCTAGCGACATTACCGCTGATCCTCCCTGACAGCAAATAAAACCGCGTATTTTCCAGAAGCCCAATCCCGCCACCGTACTCCGCCTTGTTGCCTATAACGCTTCCCTGCATTACGCAAGTTCCCCGCTCTATACAGATACCGCCACCAAACTCTCCTTCGTTATCCCGAATTACAGCGTTTTCATCCACAATCAAGAATCCATCTGATATGTAAACTCCCGCTCCTGAATTCGCCCTGCCGCCTGTAAGGGTAAGGTTCTCCAGCATTACGCGATTACCATCGCCGATAAGAAGCACACGCCCCCTGTCTCCGGCATCAAGGACACCAGACCCTGCACCGCGCAGAATAAGAGCCGGATACATACCTCTGCCCTGGATTGTAACCATGCCGAGCGTTCCGGCCTCTGCCCCATAATTGGTTACGACGCCTTGGATTATGATAACAGCGGTTTCAAAGGGTTCATAAGCATAAGCTACCCTGATCTCACTTAATGCCCGCTGCACAGAAGCAAGCGGCTGTAAGGCTGTCCCTGGGTTTCTGTCGTCGCCTACTGTAGCCGCTCCCGCTCCTGCCACATACCACTCGGTTTGCGAAGACTGAGCATATAAAGAATGCGTTATGATCAATGTCAAAAGCGCGAATACGCAAAAAAATCGGCTTTTGGGATTTGGGATTTGTTTCATATATTGATATTATACCCGCTATTGACGGTTGGCAAGGGAATAGGGGGCAGTGAGCAGTGAGCAGAGTTTTTGTTAGCAATCGGCGCATCTGCAACACGCAATGCTTAGTTACCAATCTCCCTGTTCTCTGCTCTCTGTTCCCTGCTCCCTGTCCTCTAGTCCCCATTCAAGGAACAATCGTTGACTGTATACCGCTCCAAGGGCCGCCCTCGTACTTTCCATTCATCCACTGTATTGCCATGGACAAAGTCTTACCGCGCTGCGCATCCTTGAA
>JAIRUO010000237.1 GCA_031254385.1 Treponema sp.
TCAGCATTTGCAATGTGGGGATTCCCAGCGGCATTGAAAATTCCATGTTCCAAATAGGTAGGCTTCTTACCCAGCGTATCTTTACTACCTTTGGTACGGTAGCATTAGCAGCTAACGCAGTCGCAAGCGTGGTAAACTCATTTTCGTTTATGCCTGGAATGGCCTTTGGCATTACTTTGCTTACGGTAGTTGGACAATGTATAGGTGCCGGAGATTATGAGGCGGCAAAAAAATTCACTGCAAAAATTCTAAAGACCGCTTTTATAGTTATCTTTATATCGAGCCTCCTCATCTTTATTTTTATGAAACAGCTTATTGGCCTTTTTAACCTTAGCCCCGAAGCCCATGAATTGGCAAAAAGTTTTCTTAGGATTCACTGCATCTCCATGGGCATTGGTTGGGTATTCAGCTTCGCCCTTCCCAATGCGCTTAGGGCAGCCGGCGATGCCCGCTTTGTCATGGTTGCCAGTTCTGTTTCCATGTGGATAGTGCGTGTAGGCGTAGCCTATTTTCTTGCCTTTGTTATAAAGGCCGGCCCTATCAGCGTATGGCTGGCAATGGGATTGGATTTCGTGGTACGCGGAACTTGCTTTATCACCCGCTGGCGAAAGGGAAAGTGGCAGGGGAAGAAGGTTATATCGGACTAAAGTCCGGGGGTTAGGGACTAGGGGACTGAGGGACTGGGGAATAATAATTTCTCCGTGTTCTCCGTGCACTCCGTGGTAAAATTCTTACTTCATGTCTTGCTACTAAGAAAATAATCATCAAAATTAAGAACTAAATGTATGTTTCTAGAGTCTAATATATGAAGATACTCCCCCTGGCATATCGCAAAACGGCGCTATGTGCAGAAAAATCAGGTAACATGATGCTTGAAGAAGAATATACACGTATGGCTGATTATTTATTCAACGAATATCGTATTGATGTTGATGGCAACTTTTATACAGGATATTAAGTGTGAATACAAGCCCTCATTTAATTACGATCATCATTTCTGATGAAATTATCATCATTTTTGATGATCAAATAAAGATTGGGCGAATAGTACCTTATTGCATTTTTTCTGGTGCATTTTTTCTGGTTGACAAAAAAAAATACATAGAATAATATAACAAATTAAAGGAAAATATATGTCAGAAAAAGAAGTCATAGTCGGTAAAGATGGGAAATATCCCTTAAAGGGGATTTTATCGCTACCAGATAATTGCGTTTCAGCGGTTCCTGCTGTGGTACTGGTACAAGGCTCCGGCCCTACTGACAAAGATGAAACCGTCTACGGGAATAAGCCCTTTCGTGATATTGCAGCTTTCCTGCCGTCCAAGGGGATAGCCGTACTGCGTTATGACAAGCGCACATTTGTTTATGGCAAACAAATGATGAAAGAAGATATCGCTGGCGTTACCGTAAAAAATGAAACGATAGAGGATGCCATTCTTGCCACAAATCTTTTAAGGGAAGAAAAAAGCATCGATCCCAGCCGTGTATATATTTTAGGCCACAGCCTTGGCGGTATGCTTGCGCCGCGTATTGATGCAGAGGGTGGAAACTTTGCCGGCCTTATTATGTGTGCAGGATCACCGCGTACCCTTAGCGACATACTCATTAGTCAAAACGAAGATATGTTACAACAACTTGGGAAGCTGCTTCAAATGATTGGCAAAAAACAATTTGGATCGCTTAAAACAAAATTGGCAGCAATAGCCAGTATGACCGAAGCAGAAGCTAAAAAGACGAAAATTTTGGGGAACATTTACGCATGGTATTTTAAAGAGTTGGATGGGCATCCTGTTGCTGACTATTTAACGGCAATTAAAAAACCTGTTTTTATACTACAGGGCGGAAAAGATTTTCAAGTTTCGCAAGAAAAGGATTTTGCGCTTTTTCAAAAAATATGCGCTGGAAAACCCAATGTCAACTTTAAGCTGTACCCGGAACTGAATCATATGTTAATGAAGTCGATCTACGGGAAGATCAAGGATGCCAAAAAAGAGTATAAGGTACCCCAGAAAGTTGACCCCGCAGTATTAGAAGATGTTGCGGAGTTTATTTTAAGGAAATAGATATTTTATTCACTCAACTTGCCTTAGAGGCCCGCTATATGTCATACTTATTCAACAACAATAATTAGAGGTTCGTTATGTCTAAATTTGATCCCAACGCGATTTCCGAATTCGCACGGTATTACGGCTTTCATTACGACCGCATAGACCCCATTGATTTAGTGGAGGATGTGGTAATAGAAATGAAAAGGGGCCTTGCCGGACAATCTTCCAGCATGCTCATGATCCCAACCTACATCAGCCCTGTGGCAAGAGCAACTCCGGGGAAAACTGTTATTGCCCTGGATGCTGGTGGTACTAACCTTAGGGCGGCCCTAGTCAAGTTTGATGAGAACGGAAAGGCCGTTGAAAGCGAAAGCGTTAAGGCTGCAATGCCCGGAACATACGGCCGTGTCAGCGCGGAAACTTTTTTTGATAGGATTGCAGATGTTACAGTCCCCTTAATCGAGAAGCCTGCGGAGCCAATTCAGGGAATAGGTTTTTGTTTTTCCTATTCCATGGAAATAACTAAAGAGGCAGACGGCATACTTATTTCTTTTAGCAAGGAAGTTGATGTACCGGAAGTAATTGGCAAGGCTATTGGTCAGGGGCTCAAAGACGCACTGGCTCGGCGCAAGGCCAAGGTTCCCGAGCGCATCGTTCTATTAAATGATACCGCTGCCACGCTGCTTTCTGGGTTGTCAGAAATCCCAGGCCACGGCGGGCTGCTGCGCGGAGAAGACCGTTACGGCGTTCCGGCAGGGCCTATGATCGGGTTTATCCTTGGCACGGGCTTTAACACCGCATATCCCGAATCACAAATCCCAAAAATCGATTTTGAGTCAGCAGACAATCCCCAAATCGTGGTATGCGAATCCGGCAACTTCGCACATCGTTACATGGGTCCTCTGGACAAGGAATATGATAAAACCACAAATTGTCCGGGTGGCTATACCCTGGAGAAAGCAGCGGCTGGCGCATACCTTGGCCCTTTGAGCCTGCATATTTTCAAACAGGCTGTGCGGGACGGCATTCTTAAATTCAAAAAGTCTGAAGAACTGCTTTCATGGCCAACTCTGCAAACCAGGGATCTCAATGCCTTTATGCATGCGCCGCTTGCTATGGAAGGCCCTGTTGCTGCGCTTTTTGACAAAGACGAAATAGATGCGGTAAAAACCTTTGCCTTTATTACTTCAATTGTTACAGAACGAGGTGCGCAACTTTCCGCAGCTGTAGTCGCTGGCGCGGTTGAGCGGACAAACGCGGGCCACGATCCTTTTGTGCCTGTCCGCATTGCCGTGGAAGGGACTACCTTTATGATCTACAAAGGCATGAGAAGAGCACTGGAATCATGGTTTCACCTAATGCTGAATAAAGGCAAACCACGTTCCTATTCGATTACGCCAGTAGAACAGGCCAGCCTCCTTGGTGCCGCAGTTGCGGCTCTGTCGAAGTAGTGGGCTTGGGTCTGTAAACTTAAAGCTACGGAGTAACGTTTATGAAATTCACAAACGGTTATTGGATGGCAAGGGAAGGAGTTGAGCCCCATTTCGCAGCCTGCGCTTATGAAGCGGAACAGCAGGGGGACGAACTCGCGGTCTTCGCGCCGGAAAGGCAAATCAGGCACAGGGGCGATACGCTTAACGCCCAGCTTCTTACAATCAGATATTCCAGCCCCATACGCAATATAATCCGAGTCAGAATCTCCCACTTTGAAGGTGAAGCTGACAGGGGTCCTCATTTCAGCATTGAAAGCGATGCTTCATTCAAACCTGTAATTGGCATAACGCAGGAAGAGGCTGTCTTAAAGAGCGGCGACCTTTCGGTTCGTGTAGAACTTGGCAAGGGCGTATAAAAGCTAAAGGCATAAAAATCTGCGTGTGGATAAACCCATACATTGCCCAGCGTTCCTCGTTATTCGAAGAAGGAAAGAAGAAAGGCTATTTTCTGAAACGAGCGGACGGCTCACAGTCTGCTGACAGCGCGATCTTTCAAACTGATCTCTGGCAGGCCGGAATGGCAATCGTGGATTTTACCAACCCTGACGCGACCCGCTGGTTCTGCGGTCATCTGGAAAAGTTACTCGACATGGGGGTTGACTGTTTCAAGACAGACTTTGGCGAGCGCATTCCCGAAGATGCGGTGTACTACGACCGTGGCGACCCTATGCGTCATCATAATTATTATTCTTTTCTATATAATAAGGCAGTCTTTGAGCTTTTGGAAAGAAAACGCGGCAAAGGCGAAGCCTGTCTCTTTGCCCGTTCTGCAACAGCCGGAGGCCAGCGCTTCCCCCTACACTGGGGCGGCGACTGCGAATCTACCTTTGAGGCCATGGCCGAAACCTTGCGCGGCGGCCTTTCACTTGCGCTCTCCGGCTTTGGCTTCTGGAGCCACGACATAGGCGGCTTTGAAGGTACGCCTAACGCTACATTGTTCAAACGCTGGCTCGCATTCGGTCTGCTTTCTTCACATTCGCGCCTGCACGGCAGCCATTCATATCGGGTTCCCTGGAACGTAGACGAGGAATCCGCAGAAGTCTGCCGCTTCTTCGCACAGTTAAAGGCCAGGCTGCTTCCGTATATCATGGACTCCGCCCGCGAAGCCAGCGGCAAGGGCATACCCGTACTCAGGGCCATGTTCCTGGAATTCCCCAATGACCCAGCCTGCGCCTACCTTGACCGCCAGTACATGCTAGGGCCTGATCTGCTGGTCGCGCCCGTATTCAGCGAAGACGGCGAAGTCTCCTATTATCTCCCGGAAGGCGAATGGACAAGGCTCCTTACAGGCGAAACTGTCAAAGGCGGTAGTTGGAAAAAAGAGAAGCACGATTTCTTGAGTCTGCCGCTGTTGGTACGTGAAAAGCCGCAATTTTTTAAGGTATAAGGAATGATATTTACCAGTAGTCCCTAACCCCTAAATCCTATATCCTAATCCCTATCCTCTAACCCCTACCCTACACTCTTCCAAATCCCTTAGCCGTTTGTCTTCAACTCTAATGTGGAGGTTTTTCTCCTGGGTCGGGATTACCAGTCCTTTGGGGCCGTCTTTGGCGCGGCGCAGATACTTAACCTGGGTATAGAACAGATCCGCTTCGCCGTTGTTGCGTCCCTTGGAATAAAAGACGGCAAGGTTACCGGCATCAAGGAGTATGTCTAAAGGAACGCTCTTTCCAGGCTGGTTTTTTACAAACACATAAGCGCCAGGGAAATCTCTGGCGTGAAGCCAAAGGTCGTTGCCCCTAACGTGCCTACGCAATAGTGCGTCATTTTCTGCGGCGTTACGGCCCACCATGATGAGCCAGTCCTTTCTGCGGAAAGACAGCCCTGGCCTTTTGGCATCTTCTTTTCGTACTGGAGAGACGGCCTTTCCTCCGGCCTTAAGCAGTTTGTGGAGATAGAGAGGGTTAGTTTCACCTAACAAGGCTTGAAGCGTTTCTTCAAGGCCAGCCAGTTCCTTTTTGCCCTTTTCAATTTCCCTTTGGACTTCCTCAATGCCGCTTTTGGCTTTGCGGAACTGGTCGTAGTAATCTTCGGCGTTAGCCGCAGGGGTTTTCTTACTGTCCAGCTTTATGCGGATAACGGATTCGCCCTGTTCAGGCGGCGCATAGAAATTGACCGCTTCTAGCCAGCTATCCCCGGCCTTAACGGAACCCAGGTTTGCAAGAATTATGTCCCCATATTGACGTAAATGATCGGCTGAACTAAAGTCAGCTTCTTTGTCCTTAAGTTTTTCAAGGGAAAGCCTAAGGCGGTCGATGCGACCTTCGAATTTCCTGCGGGCCTCTTCCTTTAGCGCATCCAGCGAGAGTGCGCCCCCTTCCCTGCTGTACCATAGATCTATCTTTTGATTAAATGACAAATCGGCAGCGTCCTTAGTGGGCTTGAGCTGCTCTGGAAGCGTCGCAAAAAAATCAGCAGGAAACTTTCGGACAGCATATTCTTTAGCTGACTGCGTATCAGCCGGGGGCTCATAAGGTCCGCCGCTGACTTCACCTTTTTTTGGGAGCCGCTTCATGGCATCAAGGATTACGCCATCCTCGTCAGTAACAATCAGGTTGGCAGCGTTTGACCAGAGCCTAATATATAGAAAGAACCTTTGCTCCCCCAGCCGCACGCGTATACGGATAATACGGTTGTCCCCCAACTGTAGCACTTCTTCAATCCTTGAGTTGATAATTCTTGCGTTCAAGAACTCCGCAAAACGCAGGGGCTTGGCGGCTTTTGGTATATTTTGAAAAGTCTCGTGCAGCCTTACCGCCCCTGGCGAAAGCGAAACAAGCAGGGTCTTGGCACCTTCATTGCCGTACAGTTTTAAGCACAGCACGTCATAAGCGCTCTGGATGGCCTTCTGAATCTGATAGCCTTCCAGGTTTAATTCATCAAGGATGAGGTTGATTTCTTTCCAGTTCAGGGACAAGGCCGCCTCCAGTTCACTAATAGTACCCAAGAAGCTATACTTAATCCATGCCACTTTACCGCTTTGCGTTCATCCTTTTACCTCTGCTCTTTTGGCTTTCTTGTACCAATGAAAAAGAAGCTTCTTTTATTGAGGAAGAGCCTGAAAATGTTTTGTCTTTCGAAGAAGATACTCCCGCTCTTACCAAAGAAGATTATTTATATATGAGATACAGGCAAGAAGCCGCCGAAATCGCGGCCTCACTGACAGACGCGCAGCTTGCCGGACAATGCCTTTTGACAGGGCTGGACAACAGGCCGTTTTTAACCGGGGCTATCAAATCATTGTTACGCGAAATTCCTGTCGGCGGCGCTATGCTTTTTGGCTATAATCTGTCGGCAACCAATGAGGAGCTTCGCGCCTTCTTAAGCGACTTTTCTGAATTTGTAACTGACCTTTGCGGCATTGCCCCTTTTATCGCCGTAGATCACGAAGGCGGAGTGGTACACCGCTTTGGGCCGGAACTAATGAGGCTCCCTCCGCCTGCTTCGTTTTGGGATATGGCCCTAACCCAGGGCGAGCATGTAGCACTGGCTGTCGTTGAAAACCTTACCCGGATTTCAGGTGAGGAAATCCGCAGTCTGGGAATAAGCCTGAACCTGGCACCAGTGGCGGAAATCCTGAGCGCGGAAAACAAGGCGTTTTTGGAAACACGTTCCTACGGCACTGATCCCGATTTTGTGGAGAAGGCCGCCTCTGCCTTTATCCGCGCCATGGACGCTGCGGGCATAGCCTCTGCGGTCAAACACTTTCCCGGAAACAGCGCGGATGATCCTCATTTTGGGTCCAGCGTTATCAGCGCGGATCATGATGAACTGGATCTAATGGTTAGGCCCTTCGCTAATATTATAAGCGGTGTGCGGCCGGCGGCGGTTATGGTTTCGCACAGTATTGTTTTAGCGATTGACCCTCAGAGGAACGCTAGCCTTTCGCATAACGTTATTTCAACATGGCTCAGGGGTGAAATGGGTTTTGACGGAATAGTTCTAGCCGATGATTTTACCATGAGGGCAATCAGCTCAAACAAGATCAGCCTGGAAGAAGCCGTGGTCGAGGCCTTTAACGCTGGGGTTGACATGGTAATGTGCTGGTCTTCAAACATAGCATTGATCCATAACACTATGCTCTTGGCGCTACAGGACGGCCGCCTTAAAAGGGAAAGGCTTTTGGAGGCCGTGGAAAGGATACTGGCAGAAAAACTCAGATATGGCCTTGTCCCTGCAACGCTTTTTCTAACGGAAACAGATCATGAATGAGATTCTTTTTGAAAACGATGCCTGCATCGTAATTAATAAATGCTGTGGCGAAGATGGCCAAAAGCCAAGCGGCCTTCCTTCGCTAAGGCCGGTTCACCGCCTGGACACCCCGGCCTCTGGCTGCCTCCTCCTTGCCAAAACGCCAAAGGCAGCCGCATTCCTAAGCGCAGCCTTTTCCCACAGTATGGAAGCTGACCTATCTTCATCCATAATTGAAAAATGCTACTGGGCAATAGTTGAAATGCCTGAAAACGCTCTACCAGAAAACGCCCCGCTTGAAAGCAGGGAGTTGATCCACTGGATTAGTTTTGATAGGGCAAGAAACAAATCCTTCGCCCATGCTCAGGCAGGGCCTGACCGAAAAAAAGCCGTACTCCGCTATTGCCAGGCAGGAAAGGGCGACCGTTACCTCTTTCTGGAAATAGACTTAATCACAGGCCGCCACCATCAGATACGCGCCCAGCTTGCGGCACTGGGGCTTCATATAAAAGGAGACCTTAAATACGGAGCGCGGCGCAGCGAAAGATCCGGCGGCATACGCCTTCATGCCTATTCCTTGCGCTTTCCCAATCCACTTGCCCCTAAGGAGACTATTGAGGTAAATGCGCTGCCGCCAATGATGGATACTCTTTGGGAAGCATTTTCAGAAATATCTCACACAAAGGCACAAAGGTACGGAAGGCACTAAGGTATGGAAGGAATAGAGGAAATAGGATAGTCCGAATAAACTGCCACTTGCTTAATATTCTGATTTCTTGTACCATTTAATAGTAGAGTCTTTATCGGACAGGAGGATGAAAATGAAGAAGAAGATAATATGGCTGCTGTGCTTGTTTATGCTATCTCTACCCTTATTTGCACAGATGAGCAAAATGGAAATGCAGAATATGTATTTGACATATATGAGAGGCCAGGGCAT
Organism: Treponema sp.; assembly: GCA_031254385.1. The sequence continues at coordinate 8,676 of JAIRUO010000237.1, forward strand.
AGAAGCAATGGTAGATTCAGATGGGGATATTGCATTCGAGTACGATCTGTCAAATTACGGCACGTTTATTTTCTACATCATTATTTTCGAAGATGATCCGCAGTTCTTTCATATTTTAACAATTGATGTTTTATCTCAAGCTTTGGTAAACGACCAGCAAAGAAGAGAGGTCAGCGAAGCGGTTATTTATGCCACTGGGATTGCGAAAGCCGTGAAGATGTACTTAAATAGCTCAGGAACCAATGTATGGGCAAGCGGCGAAGTGTTTCTCGCTTCCCCCAACGGTTTTAGTTTTGTTTTTCCAAAGATTATGGCTGAGTTTGCGGCAGCATTTGACGCATTCGTAGGATACTAAAGGCATTAAGGAGGAAATAATGAAAGTCTCAATCAACAGGTACATATCGTTAAGTTTGATTTCGGTTATTCTTGCAGCAGTTCTGATTTCCTGCGGATCTAACCCACCGTCCCAGACATCAACTAGCCGTTCGTTTCAGGATGGATTTGAAGCGAGGCAGAACGCATATATGTCATTCCTCAGGCAGGAAGGTTACGAGCCAAGCATTGACAGTGACGGTGATATAAAGTTTATGTATCAGGGTGATATATACTATATAGTCATTGATCATGATGATCCTAGCTTCTTTTTTGTGTTTTTATTTTGTTCTTGGACCGTTTATTCAAACGAAGAATGGCAGAGTCTTCTTATCGCGACATCGAATGCGAACAGAAACACCAAAGTAGCTAAAGCATTTTTGGTTGGGGAAGACGGAAATGAGGTATTTATGTATATATCGGCCGAGTTATTCCTTGAAAATCCCAACGACATACGTGTAGTATTTCCCCGCATGATCGATGCAATAAATTTCGTATGGGACAGCTTAGTAGACGAGCTGAGTTAACGAACAATGAGTTATGTTGACGCTGTTATTGCTGATGTTGAAGTAAAGAACGACAATCAGTATGAGTTCCTGCAGGCTGTAAAAGAAGTACTGAATTCTCTACGTGGCATAGTCGAAAAAGAAACGATCTACGAAAAGATGGGCATTCTTGAGCGCCTGGTTATCGCGGAAAGAACCATCATTTTCCGGATTCCCTGGGTAGACGATTCGGGAAAGGTTCAGGTAAACCGAGGCTATAGGGTGCAGTTTAATTCAGCTATTGGGCCGTACAAGGGCGGGCTGCGTTTTCACCCATCGGTAAATTTGAGCATAATGAAGTTCCTCGCCTTTGAGCAGACTTTTAAGAACTCTCTTACTGGGCTTCCCATAGGCGGGGGCAAAGGCGGTGCGGATTTTGATCCCAAAGGTAAGAGCGATGGTGAATCTATGCGCTTCTGCCAGTCCTTTATGACAGAGCTGTCACACCACATTGGCCCGAACACTGACGTACCTGCTGGCGACATTGGCGTAGGCGCAAGGGAAATAGGTTTTATGTTCGGCCAGTACCGCCGCATAACAAACGCCTTTGAGTCGGTGCTTACCGGCAAGGGTATAGGCTGGGGCGGAAGCCTGGTCAGAACCCAGGCCACCGGATACGGGCTTATTTATATTGTTGAAGAATACCTCCACGGCAAAGGGGACAGCGTTAAGGGTAAAAAGGTTGCTGTCTCCGGAAGCGGAAACGTTGCCATATTCGCAGCAGAAAAAGCGCAGGAACTTGGCGCACAGGTACTTAGCATGTCAGACAGCAACGGTTACGTGTACCACAAGAGCGGCATTAACCTTGACACAGTCAAAGAAATTAAACTGGTAAACAGGGGAAGGATCAGCGAGTATGCTGATATTCACAAGGATGCTGTTTATGTAGACGTTTCAACAGGCAGGGTCTGGGACCTTGACTGCGACATTGCGCTGCCCTGCGCCACTCAGAATGAAATAAACCTTGAGGACGCAAAAAAGCTTGCCGCTGGCGGATGCAAAATTGTCGCTGAAGGCGCAAACATGCCCACCACCCAGGAAGGCACAGAATTTTTCCTTAAAAATGGAAGCGCCTTTTTCCCCGGCAAGGCCGCCAACGCTGGCGGTGTTGCGACATCCGGCCTTGAGATGACGCAAAACAGCGAGCGGCTCTACTGGTCTTTTGAAGAAGTAGACACGCGCCTAAAAATGATCATGTCCGACATTTTCCATAATATAGATGACGCCGCCAAAGAGTACAACGAGCCCGGCAATTTTGTGCTAGGCGCAAATGTCGCATCCTTCAAAAGAGTCGCCCGCGCCATGCTGGATCAGGGAATTATATAGGGAGTGGGGAGTGGCTAATGGGGAGTGGGGATTGTTGTTAGCAAGCACAGCGTATTGCCACAAGCACAGATTACTAACAATAGTTTCTGATCCCCATTCCCTACTCCCTACTCCCTATTCCCTTCTTAGAGCGACTTGCCGTTCTCCAGGCGGAAAGGCCCAAAAGGGAAGCGGCGGCAACAAATACGGCTCTGTAGCTGATCATGGCGGAGGCAGAACCAATAACGGGGCCTATGGCGGCTGCGGCAGAAGATACTGCTGAATTAACGCCGTAGATGGTCCCCTGGTATTCTTTTTCTGATGAGACCGCAATAATGGCGTTTATTACCGGTGCTGTTCCTCCAAGAAAGAAAGAAGAAAAGGCTCTGAGTACCGTTAGCTGAACCATATTTGTCACAAAGGCTTGGGGAAGGGTCATTACCGCACCGGCGCTAAGGCAAAAAATCAAGGTCTTCCAGAACCCGAAACGATGGGAGAATTTCCCCACAAGCACTGCGGCGATGGCGGTAGAGGCTGCTCCAACGCCCAGCACGATTCCCGTAGATGATCCAATAAAAGCAGGTTCAGAGGAGGCCCTCATTGCCAGTTCTTTAAGAAAGAGCGAGAGCATGGGGCTTGCCACATTAGCCGATGAATTTACTCCGAAAGAGACTAGCATAATGGTAACCAGTATGGGAGAGGCTGCAATGGGACGCAAGTCGGGAAGTAATGAAAATTGTTTTTTGCTCTTTTCCTGTACTGGTCGCCTGTCATTATCAACAAATTTTAGGACTACAAAGCCTGCCAGTGCTAACGTAATGCCAGTGCAGAAGAAGGCAATTCTGTAGCCGAAAAAGTCGGAAAGGACTCCGCCGAACAAAGGCCCTAGGGAATTTCCTACGGCTATTCCGGTCTGGAGTATGCCAAGGGTAAAAGCCACTTGCGCAGGAGGGCTGATTGCAGCAGTAAGCACGGTGGCCGCAGCAACGGTTCCGGTAAGACAGCCCTGAATGATCCTTAAAACAAGCAACTGCCAGGGGGCTGTAACAAAGGTCATGAGGGATATGACAACGGCACCGCCGAACATGGCCCTGAGCAGCATGGCCCTGCGGCTAAATACGTCGGCCAGATGGCCCCAGATAGGCGCGAATATCGCCAAAGTAACGGCGGCACCCGACTGTATTATGCCGACCCAGGCCTTAAGCTTTACCGGATCGCTTATCCCTATATCTTCTTCCAAAAAAAGGGGCAATATCGGAAAAGAAAAACCAAAACCCATCATGGCAAGAGTTTCAGCAATCAACAAAGCAGTAAAATTGGTTTTCCAGTTTTTCATTAATTAATATTCCCATATTAATGGTATTGAATCAATTGACTGCGCGTTATACAATGGATTTATGGGCCGTATAGAGATACTGGATACTACACTTAGGGACGGGGCCCAGGCAGAAGGGATCAGTTTTTCCGTGCAGGACAAGCTTGATATACTCAAGGCTCTGGATGAGCTTGGCGTTGCCTGGATAGAAGCGGGAAACCCCGGAAGCAATCCCAAAGATATGGAATTCTTCCGTCTTGCCAAGGACATTAAGCTTGAGCAGTCTATATTATGCGCTTTTGGCTCCACCAGAAAAAAGCAGTTAACGCCTTCAAATGACGAGCAGATCTTAAGCCTCTTAAAGGCTGATACACAGGCTGTTGTGCTTTTTGGCAAGTCCTGGGATCTTCACGTAACAGAGGTTCTTGGTGTGGGCCTTGCGGAAAACCTTGCCATGATAAAGGAAACCATAGCCTTTTTCAAAGAGAAAGGCAGGCTGGTCTTCTTTGACGCAGAACATTTTTTTGACGGCTGGTCCGCCAATCCTGAATATGCCCTCTCTGCCCTAAAAGCCGCCCAGGAAGCTGGAGCCGACAGAATTGTATTATGCGACACTAACGGCGGAATGTTTCCCGATGCCGTAACTAAAGCCGTTGGAGAAGCCATCACTGCCCTTGGTATAACTGCCTCTGCTTCAGGCAGCATGGATGCTGCTGTAGCTAATGCTTTAGCTGACGAATGTGAAACATTCGCCCAACCTAAAAATCCGCATGGATGCGGATTTTTAGGTATACATGCGCATAACGATATTGACATGGCTGTTGCCAATAGCCTGGCAGCCGTAAAAGCTGGATGCCTCCATGTCCAGGGAACCCTGGCAGGTTTTGGGGAACGCTGCGGCAATACTTGCCTTGCAGCCCTTATTCCCAGTCTGGAACTCAAGCTGGGCTATCAATGCCTCCCCAAGGGCAGGCTGGAACGGATTTCCGGCATTACCCGCAAGGTAGCCGAAATTGCGAATATTGCCCTTGACAATAATATGCCTTATGTCGGCAGCCATGCCTTCTCACATAAGGCAGGAATGCATGCGGACGGCATCCTGAAACTCCGGAAATCTTTTGAGCATATTGATCCGAGCATGGTGGGAAACCGCAGAAATTTTATTATGAGCGAAGTTGTAGGCCGTTCTGCCATTGCAGAACGTGCAAAGAAGATAGAGCCTTCCATTACCAAAGAACATCCTGTGTGTGCGGCTCTGGCCGGGAAACTTAAAACCCTGGAGGCAGAAGGCTGGGCTTTTGAAGGCGCAGACGCAAGTTTTGAACTTTTGATACGCCGGGAACTAGGTCGCTACCAGAGCCTCTTCAAAATTGAAGCGTACCGGGTAGTGAGCGAACATCCCACAGGGGAGACCATTTCCTGTTCCCATGCCTGGGTAAAGGTGCTGGTTGACGGCCGTTACGAGATTGCTGCAGCAGAAGGCGATGGCCCGGTAAACGCCATGGACAGTGCCCTGCGTCGCGCTCTTAAACATTTCTTCCCTGAGCTGGAACAGGTGCGACTTTCTGACTACAAGGTCAGGGTGATAGACGGAAACTCAGCAACCGCTGCTAAAGTCCGTGTTTTAATCAGCTCCGGCGACGGCAAACAAAACTGGGTAACAGTGGGGGTTTCGGGTGACATCATCGAAGCCAGCCGCATAGCCCTGACGGATTCCATCGAGTACAAACTTATCGGCGATTTTGAACGCCGTTTCAAGGCTTATCTCTAAGCTGACAGGAACAACCATGAAACCGATTTCCGAAATAAGCCCCCTTGAAGCCAAGGGGGTAAAATACATACTCATGGACATTGACGACACCCTTACCAAAGACGGGAAACTCCTTGCCGCTTCGTATAACGCGCTCTGGAAACTGAACGAGGCAAGTCTCAAAGTCATTCCGGTTACCGGCAGACCCGCTGGCTGGTGCGACTTGATTGCCCGCGAATGGCCTGTCCACGGCGTAGTAGGGGAAAACGGGGCGCTGGCGTTTTGGGAAGAGGATGAAGAATTAGGAATGAGGAATGAGGAATGGGGAACAGGGAATAGGGAGCAGAGAGCAGGGAACGGGGAACGGGGGAAAAGACATTCCAGTTTGAAAACTATGTTTCACGGCAATGCGATAAGGAACGATCATCCTGTGTTGCGGCGAGTGGTGGAACGGGCTTTTGGTGAGTTTCCTGAGTTGCGTTTGGCAAAAGACCAGTTTGCGCGGCTCTTTGATATGGCCATGGATTTTGCGGAAGAGGACCCTGTCCTGCCTCTCAGTGTTGCGCAGCGCGTTAAGGCTATAGCGGAAGAAGAAGGCGCAATGGCTAAAATTTCATCAATTCATGTGAATATATGGATGGGGAAATACGACAAGCTTTCCATGGCGGAAGATTTTCTTTCTAAACGTTTTGGCTGGATTAGAGACAACGCTAACGAAGTGATTTTTGTGGGAGACTCCCCAAATGATGAGCCCATGTTTGTACGCTTTCCCCTAGCCTGCGCTGTGGCTAATATTAAGCGTTACTCGTCATTGATAAGCCATTACCCTGCTTACGTGGCTACGAAGGAATGTGGCGAAGGCTTTGCGGAAATCGCGGAGACGTTGCTGGAGAAAAGGTAGAAAGATATCACGCAGACAGTCTTAACCGTTACCCCCTGACGTTCTTGAGTATTTCCGGGTTGTCTGCGACATAATCCAGCACATCAGCCATTATACTGGTATAACCTCTGCCTAACGCCTTGTATTTTGAAAGAACATCGGGCTTTACCCTGAGCGCAACTACCTGAGAAGGATTCCGGCGGTTCTTCCGCAGTTCTCGCGCCATGGCCGCAAATTCGGCGAGAGCCTCCGGCGTAGAGGGCGGACAGTCAGGGTCGTAGACCGGAGGATTTTCGTGTGCTTCCTTGACCTGTTGTTTTGCCAGTTTTAAAATTTCCTTAGGAATCTTTTGTCCAACCTTTACCGTCGATATGATAGTACCCATTGTAAGTTCTCCTTTCATGCTTTTCTGCTTCTCGCGCTGTTATTAGACGGGTTACATTGGCATCCCCTTCTTGCTCCGTATACACCACGAAAAAGGTTTTTCCAACTTTGCCAATAGTTTGCCAGCGAATCTCACCGGATGTATTACTTTCGCTCCTGTCTAAACGCCATATCCGCATCGGGTCGGTAAATACATATTGCGCTACCTCAAAACCGATTTTATGCTTTTGCTTGTTTTCAGCATTCTTAGCTTCATCCCAAACGATCCTGCGTTCTTCCATGCAAAAAATAATGTAATACATTTATGTATGTATTGTCAAGTGGTTATAAATGGATGAGATACAGTCCATTTTGTGTTTATAAAGAGAATGAAAATATCACGCAGAGGCGCGAGGAAAGGTTTCTATCAGGTCTCGTTTTGATATTGCTTTATAAGATTATCTATCTCTTTGACTACCTTTTGCTTTATCCCAAGTAAATTCGGAATTATGGAATTGGCACCAGGTGGAATCGATTCTATTGGATGCTCCAGAAATAGCTGATAGGGCAAGATTTCAAGGGTATCGGAAATATATTGAATAACTTCGGGGGAAGGGAAGTTTTTCCCGTTTTCCACAGCATTCAGATAATTGGGGGAGATATTCACCAATTCTGATAATTTAAGCTGACTTAACCCCCTCTTTTTTCGCCAAAAACGAAGATTTTCAATGAATATCTCCTGAAAATGGGTCATATCGTTACAATTATCCCCATTTTGTATTCTTTATTATACACTGTAAAACAGTTAAAATAACTCTAAAACAGTTGACAATTTGTATTTTATGTGGAAAAATACCTATATTGCGATGAAAATCCATGTATCAGATTGGATTAAAACAGAAAAAGGAGTTTGTATGCGTAAGAATCGATTTGGCGTTTGGTTGGGTATTGGAGTTGCTATAGCAGCAATAGGTTTATTTGTTGCCGGATGCGCTTCCTCCGCTGGGGCAGCTCAGGTGAGGATAGTGGATGTATTCTGGGACACATCTTTAGTACAGCAGGAATGGGGATATATATGAAATGGATATAACAAGTATCCAAGCAACCTTGCTTTATTCTGATCCCAATTACAACTGTGCATCGCCAAGTTATTCCTACGACGGACGGTATATATTGTTTCAGAAGGGGGTCACTATAGTTACCCAAACATCTAGAAGATCCACAGTTACTTCGGTTTCTGGCAGGTGGCAGTTATTTACTATTAGATCAAATGGAACCAGCCTATCTCCCCTTACGGTTGGAGACGTAGATGCTTATAGCCCTTCCTGGGATGCAAATGGTTTTATCTATTTTATCTCGAATGCAAGCGGAAAAACTGAAATATACCGGGCGCGAGTTAATTTGGACTAAAAATTTAACCACGGAGTATCACGGAGTTTTGATTGGATTTCTGTCTTTTCCTCCGCATCCTCCGTGGTAAAATTCTTCCCCCTAATCCCTAACCCCTATTCCCTATCCCCTAGCTACTCTCATAACTCTTATACATAAAGCGCCGGATCTTCTGCTGCGCGTTTTTTTCAAAAGGCTCTTTGCGCAGGGTAAAGTCGGTAATCTTCTTGTAACCAACCAGGGAGCGGTTTACCTGTTCAAATTCCTTTTTGACCAGTCCGTGTATAAAGGCTTTGTCGTTTTCCCTGCCCGGATAATTCGCGGCAAGGTTTTCGTAATTGGGAACCACCACCGCAAAAATCTGCTCGCCGCCAAGTTCTTTTTCCTTGCGGCCTACAATGAGGATCTCCGCAACGATTTTGGAGTCGTTAAAATGGGCCTCAATCTCTTCTGGGTATATGTTCTTGCCGCCAGAACTGACGATAAGGTTTTTTGCCCGGCCGTTGATGTATACAAAGCCCTTTTCATCGCGGTAGCCCAGGTCGCCTGTTTTTAGCCAGCCGTCTTCTGTAAAGACTTCGGCTGTGGCTTC
>JAIRUO010000248.1 GCA_031254385.1 Treponema sp.
GGTGCCTGGCACCGCAGCCGGCACCGCGTCGCGGCCGGTCCAAACAGAGCCCCTTGACGCAGAAAAAACGCAGGAGCTGTTTGCCGAGCTAAAGCCCCTATTGGAAAGGGGCAACGCGGAAAGCCTGAAATACATCGACAAACTGCGCGGCATACCGGGCACGGGCGTACCTCTGGTTCGAAAGCTCATACAGCAGATGGAAGATCTGGACTTTGAGGACGCAACGGAAACGCTCAGCGAGATAATGAGGAATTACGAATGAGGAGTGAGGACACCCGATAACTGCACGCATAGTATTTTAGTATCAAATCCGTGATAATCCGTTTCATCCGCGGTTCCTTCTTCTATTTTTGCGTAAGGTGGTTTCAAAAGATGCGCTTGATTGACAAAGGACATCTTTTGGCATACAATACAGAATGAAACAAATTATTTTTGGTTTATTGGTTGTCGCAATATTGGCTGTTTCCTGCAATTCAATTCCATTTGCGGAAATTGTGGCATCATTACCTGATATGAACACCAAGCCTGACGGCGTGTACCGAGGCAACTATGACCTTTCAGGCTCTCCGGTTAAGGTAACCCTTGATGTCACTGTCCAAAATCACTATATCAGCGCTGTAAACATCGTTAAGCATGTCTGTTCTCCAATAGGTAAAAAAGCCGAAAAAATTACCGAAACAATAATTGAAGAACAAAGCCTTAACATAGACGTGGTAAGTGGTGCGACCGGAAGCAGCAAGGCCATATTAAAAGCAGTGGAAAATGCCCTAGAATGAACGACACCAACCTCAATCCACTATCTAGAGTCTGTCCGCAAAGTAACCGACTTTGTGGACAGACTCTATCTAACCATATACTAAAGCCTATTTTGCCCCTGCGTTTTCCAGTATCTTACTTATTTCGGTAAATTTCCTGTTTTTAGCATGGGCCAGGGGAGAAACTCCTTCTTTATCCGCCAAATTAACATCTGCGCCGGCATCAACCAGTAGACGCACAACCTCCGTATGCCGCCTTCCTCCGTCGCCCAATATGATAGCCTCATGCAATGCAGTCCATCCAATCTTGTTAATATGATTGATACGGATATTGGTCTTTAAAAGCTCCCTAATAATTTCAACATGACCGCGGTCGGCAGCCCGGATCAGACCAGTTCCATTGTAACTGTCCGTACAGTAGACATCCGCTCCGGCTTTGAGGGTTTTCTTCAGCAACTCTGTAAAACCGTCTGATGTCGAAATCAAATAGGCACTTTGCAGGGTATTATCTTTCATATTGACATCTGCCCCTGCTGCAATCAATAAATCGACAATTTCCAGATGATTCTTATAGGCGGCAGCCACAAGGGCACACACACCTTCCTTGTTCTGAGCATGGATATAAACATCTTTTTTCAGTAATGATTTTACGGTTTCAAGATCCCCTTTTTCTGAGGCACTTATAAGTTGTAAACCATCTTTCTTTGCTTGTTCGGAATAAACTGTTCCTGCCATCGTATTAACCTCCATGCTATAAACAATACTCAAAGCAGCAGGAAAATTCAAGTAACCATTTTTGCTGGACATTACAGTTTTCAACACAGCAGAAATATTCACCTCCGTATCGTAACGGGAACAATCTAAAGGTCAAATGAGGCTGTTACGAACCTTAGAAATACTGCCCCCTGGGGGGCTACAAGGTAACTTTGTTTTGAATTGCCTTATTTTTAAGTCAGTTCAAATACAAATCTGGCTTGGCCGCTGCCAGAGCCCTTTCCCTGCGGATTATTTTTTCCATCCTGCCTATTTTCCCGTAGGATTTGTAGCACCATGCTTCGCTTGCTTTAATTTCTTCTAGGGAAAATTTGAGCGGTTCACCTTCTGCTTTTACAGCTTTTAAAATTTTCGCTTCCAACAAGGCGTTTTTTTCGTCATCCATTCACACCACTCTCCTTTCAAATTATTTCTGTAAGTTTGCATTTTAAACGGGATTACCTTCAGGGGCTCTGTATCCCATTTAAATCCATTATGAGAAAATAGGTTTCCGTCAAGGATATAAAACAACACAGATGCAAGAGATTTACCATCGCTCGTAGCGTCCATTATTAACAATCCGGAACAATAACCATCCTTGATAAATTCCGGCTTTTCATATATTTCACATATCCAAATAAATCTTGGAAAAGCCAGTGGCAAAAAGAGCGTTTCTTTAAAATTAGGATCCATCTTGTTATCATGTTCAAATACAAATTTTTTGAACGAATAACTGCTGGTCAACAGCAGTCTGGTAATCTTTTTCTCTTTCCTTTTTTCAAATCCAATCATAGGATCAATAGATACTTTTTCTACTAAATCGTATACTGTTTCGGCAGCAAGAAACATGTGTGCCGGTAAGGGGACAATAAAAGAACTAACATTGTAATTATGGTATTTTAATCCAGGATTTTTATCAGGTCTTTGATAAGGTTTTAATAAATCGGTATGATATGGTGGCAAGTTATCATCAATAAAAATCAATTTTTTTTGTATGAATGACACATCCACCCTGTGATAAGAAGCATACTCTGCCCAAGGAGTACTATTACCCTCCTTGTAATATATTTTAGCATTTTCTTCATGCCCAATTACTAACACCACATGTCCGCTACTAGCTTCGCCTTCTAATGTCAATAGTAAAGGAATTCCCGATTCAATATAGGTGTTTAACAAGCGAAAAAAGAGTTTTTGTTTGGTAAACCTTGGAGAAATCGGATAAACAAGAGATTGAAAACCATTGGAATTTAAGCATCTAGCCAATTCATTCTTGTTTAATCCTCTTGAGGGTAATATCCGGCGTTCTGCATTGTTCTGAAGCGGTTCAATGATTTGTGAAGGTAACAATGGTTTATACTGGGAATACTTTGAACCGTAATACTCATATAAACACCATAATGCGCTCTCGGCACATGTATGAGTCTCTTCATCTTGGGCAATATGCGGAAATCCGCATATTGTAAGCTCGTATCCAAATAATGAAACCCTATCCTCCATAAGGCAACAAACAAACTTTCTCTCCTGGAATGCTTTTGGAGAGATTAACGATCTGCCTAATATATGTGTCTTCAAGGGGCGGATAATAAAAAAACCTAGGTAATCATCGTTAATCTTTGAGTTTCTATCGAAAATATTATCCTTATTAAGCTTTCTGTTAAATATATGAACACGAAAACATTCTCTTTCAGTTTCTAAAAATTTTGAGGAATAAAAAGTATAATAAGTATCCCGATAATGACGATCCACATACGGATATTCAATTACAAATGAAATACCATCTATAAGTTTTCCCGTTAAATTTTCCACTAAGTCAAATAATGACGGCCCTTGCTCGCTAAAATCAGGTATTTTGAGGAGGGAATACAATTCCTTTTTTAACGTCTCCCTAGAAGCGAAAGTTGTATCTAAAAACTTCACATACAGTCCTTAAATTAATTCTTTCCAGCCCACGAATTTCATTGATTCCTGATATTTAGATAATAACTGAGATTCCGTATTTCTGTCAACACGCCCTATTTCAAAACTTATGTTCGAGTGTTTGCTTGAACCCGAGAATATCTTGTCTGCTTTTACTGTCAATGACAAACCCCGCCGCAGAGCGGACAGGGTATCGTCGTTCTTAAGAGGAATTGGTCTCGGGTTTAATACCTTTATAACCGCCCCAGAGGCTCCCTCGCGCAGCGAGTTCTTGGGTATTAAACCCTCGCCACGAATAAAAATTTATTTCCGTGGTCCATGGTTTTTTTTCGCTTGACATTTAACTACCTTTTTTGTATACTGGTATAATAAAAATACTATTTGCTGCGGCAAAAATTTACTTGAACAAGGAGGAAAATTATGACGGTCATTGAGGTTTACTGTAACTAAACCGCATATCGCGGCGATTTACCTCCTGTAAATATTGAAAATATCTTTCTTCAGCGGATATGCGGTAGGTTTAGTCCAGGGATTATAGTCTCTTGATTAACAGCCAATTTATTTTCTCAATTAAATCCAGTCGTTATAGCTGGAAACTACAGGAGAATTGCATGTCCATTAATTTGAACGATTACGGTTATACCCAGGCGGACTCATCTGCCGCCTGCGATCTTCTCAAAAACAACAGCGATCTCATCCCCGCCAGGGTCATTGAGCGCAGGAGGGAGTTATACAAGGTTATCTGCGAACATGGGGAAGCCGGTACGGAACTTAAGGGGAGTTTTTATCATCAAATGACAGATGAAGATAAATTTCCGTCGGTTGGAGATTTTGTACTCATCCAATACAACCACCAGGGCAGCTCGCTTATTACAACGATTCTGCCCAGGCGTTCAAAATTTTCGCGGGCAAATCTGGGCGGTCATGCTGAAGGTTATGCAAAATTTATTAAAGAGCAGGTAGTAGCCGTGAACTTTGACACCGTGTTCATCCTTTCATCGCTGAATGATGATTTTAATCCGGCCCGCATAGCCCGCTATCTTTCCGCATCATGGCAGTCAGGCGGCTTTCCGGTGGTCCTCCTGACCAAGGCGGATTTATGCTCAAGTTACGGTATTCAGGCTGCTGAGACCCAAAAGCTTGCGCGCGAAGCTCCGGTAATCCCCATTAGCAGCAAAACCGGCTATGGACTTGAGGATTTAGCGCCGTTCCTTGAACCTTCAAAAACCATCGTCTTCCTTGGTTCTTCAGGCGTTGGGAAATCATCCCTCCTTAACCGTCTGGCAGGGGAAGATCTAATGGAGGTAAAAACCATACGGGAAGATGACAGCAAGGGCCGCCATACCACCACCCACCGCCAGCTTTTCCGCCTCCATTCCGGGGTATTGATTATCGACACTCCGGGAATGAGAGAACTGGGCCTTTGGGATTCACGGGAAGGGATGAGCATGGCATTTGGGGAAGTTGAAGATTTAATTTCCCGCTGCCGCTTTTCTGACTGCACCCACCAGGGTGAGCCGGGCTGCGCAATTCGCAGCGCCCTGGAGGAAGGTACCATAACCCCCATGCAATGGAAGAATTACCAAAAGCAGTTAAGGGAAACTGTTTTTGTGGAAAACCATACGGACTACCTCAAAAAGAAGCGGGAGTTTCGCAAATCCATCGCCCAAATGAACCGGAACAAAAGTATCCGTCAAAAGAACCGCTTCTACCGCCGGCCTGGGAAGCGGTATAAACTTCCGGAAATATTATATTCCGGAGGGAAAAATGAAATTCAGCAGAGAAGAAAAAGCCATGTGGCTGGAAGACTGGAGGCGGAG
>JAIRUO010000135.1 GCA_031254385.1 Treponema sp.
AAATGCGAGGCCGACAAGTCCGCAACAATAGTTTACGGCACCGAAGAAAGTTACGGCTATCTTGTAGAAAATGAGGTGAGGGACAAGGACGGCGTTTCCGCAGCGGCCATGACCGCAGAAATGACCTTATACTGGCGCAGCAAGGGCAAGAGCCTGTTGGACAGGCTGGACGAGCTTTACGGCATTTGCGGTTATTGGCAGGAAATGGGAATCTCCAAATACTTCCAGGGGTCCGAAGGCCCGGCAATAATGAAGGGCATAATGGAAGAATACCGGAAGAATCCCCCAAAGACTTTGGGCGGCATCGAAATAAGCAAAGTCCGGGATTTGGAACACGGCGCGGAAGGACTGCCTCCAAGCGATGTGCTTCAGTTCTTCCTTAAAGACGGCACAGTCGTAAGCGCTCGTCCCAGCGGCACAGAACCCAAGATTAAGTTCTATGCGTCCTGCTGCTCGGAAACAGGCGCAGGGCTCTCCGCCGCAAAAGCCGAAGCTGGCCGCAAACTTGAAGCTATCAAGAGGGACATAAGGGCGGTGATTGGGGAGTAGACAAACCAAACAAATTCAGGTGGAATATTTATAAACAGGAGACACTTTTATGGGTAATGAGAAAAGCGTTGTTATTACTGTATATGGCCACAGTAAGCTTATTGATAAAATCGCAGTAAGCCTGTTTGATGAACCAGAGAGCCTTAATAATGATGGTTCAAACGCAAAAATATATTGTGATAATATAAACAGCCTTGAATTACAGGGAGACGCATGGGTTTCTGCTCAAATTGTCACAAACAATAATACTCAATACTCAATGGAAATGTTTTACCCGTTGGATTTTAATTTTCTGCTAAAATTAAATGACCGGGCCATTCAGAGAGTTATGCGGGATCTTGATTCTCAGGAATTGGCAAAAGCTCTCAAAGGTGCGGACACGGAAGTTCAGGATAAGATTTTCCAGAATATGTCAAACCGCGCTGCGACCATGCTCATGGAAGATATGGAATATATGGGTACGATACGGTCAAAAGATATTAGAGAAGCACAGGAAAACGTGTTAAACATAGTCCGTCATTTAGAGCAAACTGGCGAAATTGTTATACCGTAGTCAAAAGGAGTAACCAAATGACCCATAATGAATTTGTAAAAAAATATACTGAAATTGCATGGTGTACCCTGCAATGCTCTATGAAAGCCAGAAAAGAGGGCTTACTGGCATTGGAAGAAGAATTGGAAGATATTGATGAATGGATATTTAAAATGGGATTACGCCTTGTTATTGACGGGACTGATCCAAAATTTATTGAAAAAATTCTTTCAAACAAAATAAAACAGGAAAAAGATGAATATATGGTAATATTAAAAACTATTCAAAAAGAGGCAGCTCTTATGATTCAGGAGGGGTCAAATCCCAGATTGATTTATTACGTGATGAATTCTTATACCGACATAACATATAAGGAGGATGAGGTACTAAAAAAGCTGGAAAAAGCTATGCCGGAGGTCATGGTAAGAATAGTCGGTCTGCAAGATGGGGTACGAAGAAAGTCGGAAAAAACTAAACAACAAGAGATAGACTTAGAAGAATTGGAATTGGAATAGAAAGGAACTACAGAATGACACGGAAAGAATTTTTCAATAAATATGATGAATTTGTGTCTCTTGCCATGGCCTGTTCTGAGAAAGCCAGAAGAGAAGGCTTCTTGGCATTGGAAGAGGAATTAGATCTGGATAAAATCAATGAAAGGGATATATTTTATTTAGGATTATCTCTTGCCATTGACAGAGTCGATAAAGAAATAATTGAAAAAATACTTTCAAACATTGTGAAACAGGAAAGGGATGAATATATGCTTTTGTTAAAGGATATCCAAAAAGAAGCTGTTTTTTCGATTCATGAAGGCTTTAACCCAAGGTTATTGGCTACCTTATTGCTTTCTTATTTAACAAAAGAAGAAGCAGATGAGATTGTGAGGAGGATATTGAGAGATTAGGGGATAACGGGTTCGTGGGATTTACCTGAATTACTCGTGCTCACTGCACCCCGCAAGACTTGCATTTTTTGGTATAAATGCCACTCATCTGCTCGCTGCAATAAATACATAAGCCTTGTTTCATACGCATACGCCGTTCTTCCGTAAATGGACCAATGTCACCCCAACCGCTGGTGTTGCATTGGTTATTCTTGATCTTGGTTAAAACCTTTTTTGCAGTATCGCTACATTGCCACAGTCATTACAATACTGCGACACTAGTATATATCCCCACTCCTTTTTTTTAGAATATAAACTATGATGTATGATGTCAAACTGCTAACACCAGCCACAACAACCATAACTGATACTGCAACACTAGCGCCTTCTAGCATAGATAAACCAATACAATTCAAAATAATAATCATAATTAGGAACACTATTCGCGGCGTTGAATTCCTATCAAGATCGAACAAACCTAAAGTCATAGCTAAGGATGGAAAAATAAATAAAGCTGCACAAACAAATGTAGAAATTATGTCAAAATAATCATCAGGTACATTTATGTGAACGGCAACAAACATAACAACGATAAGCACTGCAAAAAACCCAGGAAATATTAAAAACACAGGAAATGTACTGAATTTTAAAAAAAATTCATGCAAATTCTTTCGCCGTTGTTCTGCTTTTTTTTCTTTTTTCTCATGCTTCGTACTGCGTTCCAGTTCTTTCCGGTCTTTCTTTTCCTTAGCAGCACGTTGTGCAACAAGTTCATCATATTTTCTTCTATCCGCACCAACCTCAAGAAGCAGATTTACAAGATCGATATTATCTGGCACGTATGCATTGAGGAGAGGGTATGTGTCGTCGCCTGAATATTCGTTGACATCCGCCCCGAGTTTACATAGAATACGTATCAGGTTATTAACCGTATCGGAACTTTGTTTGTTTTTTAATTTATTGAAGTTACGCACCACATAGTCGATGGGTGTTGTTCTTAAAGGATAATCCAGTATCGGCCCTTTAAGCGGCAAACCCTGCGCGACATATACCTCAAATAGATCGGAACGTCCCGGGTACTTATCTATCAAATTTTTTAATGCGGCCTCCCCGTTGTTTCCGGTAAGTTCCTTATACGAAAGGAAGGGCAATAAGCCCAGCAGGAAAAACTGTTCTGTTACGTTAAGCTTGCCGAATTCATCGGTTGATTTGAAATAATCTCCGTATTGGGCGGAAAGCCACACCAGCAAAGGGGAATCTTTTTCCCTTACCGCTTTTTTGATAAGCTCTATCTGCGCGCCGTTTTTTTCCTGCGCGAGTTCGTCGGTACTAAGATAGCGTTTTGAGCCTATACCCACGCCGCCGTCGCTTTGCAATTTCAAATAAACAAGGGTAAGGGCGCGGTTGGGTGGGTATTGCTTAAAGTATTTGCAGAAAGAGTCCGCCACTTCCTTTCCATGCGAACCCTCGGTAACTGCAATGTAAACATACAAGCCAGCATTGGGTTTTTTAAGCTCATCCATGTAATGAGCCGAATCGTCCATTATCGCGTCCGCTATTTCTTCACTGCTCTTGCAGGCTTTTCCTTTCCGGCTTACAAAAGGTCTTTCAGGATCAAGCGTGTATATCGCCGCGGTAAGGCCGGCTTCACGGTCATTACCGTACAGTGATATGACATTTTTTATTTCGCTATATAGCGTAACATCGCCTGCTTCTTTAAGCGTGTCTGTTATGAACTCATCGTAAAGACAGACTTTTCCTGCTTCTGGGTATTTTTCCATAAGGGCAGCCATCTCTTTATGGTTTGAAGCCAATTCATTGCCAAACTTTAACGGCTTATAGACAGTACTGGCAACAGTAATTGGCTTTTTATTGTCAACCGCAAAGGTTTCACCTTTAAGCCACTTTTGTACGTGTACATTTCCCATGCGGTCTTTAGGCAGTGGATCGATAAGGCCCTGTATGAGTGCTTTGCAATCGTCCGGCATATCAACAGGAAAATCAACGTCCTTGTTTTGAATGCGGCGTTCTCGTGTGGTTGCTTTGATATCCTTAAAAGGTTGTTCGCCCAGCCAGAGTTCGTACATGGTTATTCCCAAGGCGAAATAATCGACAGCCGGGGTAACAATAACTTCCGTGCGTTTCCCTTTTATCGCCAGTTCGGGCGCTGCGTACAGATCTGTATTGCTGGCGATCACTTCGACTTCCTCACTATCGTCCTGCATAACGCTTGAAATGCCAAAATCGGCGAGAACAAGCGACGACCTTTTTGCATCTCTGAAAAAGACATTTTCTGGTTTTAAATCCTGATAAATAACTTTATAATATTCGTGAAGCTGCCGGAGACCTTCGTTTATCTGTTTTATTACAGCTTTCAATTTGGTATCTCGTATAGTACCGTTCTTCCTGATATATTCGCCGAGGGTGCCGCCTTCGGCGTACTCCATAATTTCAAAGTCCTGACCGTTATAACTGCCAAAGTCAAATATTCTAACAACCCTTTCCTTGGGGTTATCCCTGATTTTAGTTAAAACATTTTTCGCAGTATCGCTGAGTGGCATATTCGGCTTGTAGTATTTCATAGCGTAAAATTGGCCGTCTATTTGAATTTTATAGATATCAGCCTCGCCGGAATACATGCTAATAAGTTTTTCGATGACGCAGTTCTTGCCGTTTAAGACGATGGTCTGTCCGTCAGCAAAAATGGTACCTCCACTCGCCAGGCTTGTGCCTTGACTACCGCCCATGCGTGCGGTGCCAGCATCCATTCTGGCGGTACTGTCTGTGCTCATTCTAGCAGTGCTGTCGCTCATTCTTCTTTCTCCTCTACAGTTACTCTATTTTGGTACCCCGACCTGTTACCTTCGCGTCCATGTCGTACTGCCGGTATTCGGGCGCGTATAAGTCCCCGCCCTCATGCCATTGTTGGCATAGGCGGAATTAAACCCGGTACTCTGCCCCAGTATGCCATAGTTCCCATCCGCATCTCCGAGTTCTACATTTGCTCCCAATCTAATGCTTGTTACCGGGTTACCGGAGAAGGCGTTAACTCCAATAGAGGTAACATTGTTGGGAATAACAATAGTAGATAATCTGTTGTTTCTGAACGCCCCATTCTCAATGGT